>JACDDK010000009.1:430-15547 GCA_013817025.1 Rubrobacter sp. | reverse complement strand
TGGAGATCAAAAACGCCTTCACCGAGCCCGTGCCGAGATCCAGACCAAGCAACATACCACCAGTCTAGACCAAACACGCCCGGCGGATGCGCTCCCCCGGCTCATGCACCGGCAAAGATCCAGGGGACCGGAGCGAACGCGCTCCGGTCCCCTGATCGGGACTAAATATCTTCGGGCAAACTCTCTAGGACTTGACGTCCTTTAGCTCGCCGCGAACCACGAGCCTCTCCGTGTTCGAGTAGTCCGGGTTGCCGTTCTCGTCCACGTTGACGAGCTCGCACGTCTGAAGGGTAACGATGTTCTTGCCCGGCACGCGGTTCAAGACCTCGAGATCCGTGGGCTGGACGACACGCTTCTCGTAGATCTCGTAGACGTACTCCTTGCCGTCGGCGTCGTTGACGATCACCTCGTCCCCGTTCTCCAGCGTCTTGAGCCCCTCGAAAGCCTTATAGCTGGGGGTACCCTCGTAGCCCTCGACGTGACCGGCGAGGTAGACATTCGCCACCCTCTGCCACGGATAACCCGTGTACAGCAGGTGGACCGCCGCGTTATCCTCAAGAAGTTGCGTGTCGTCACCACGCCCCGTCGGGATGCCTTCGATCTCCTTGTCGAGCTTCGGAATGGTGAGACCGAGGGTCTTGTCCTCGGGAACCTCGGCGATGGTCTTCTTTCTCTTAGCGCCCTTCCCTTTTTTCCCGGCCTTCTCCTTGTCGGCCTTCTCCTTGTCGGAGCCGGCCTGTTCATTCTTGGACTTCTCGGACGACTTGTTGTCCTGTTTCTGATCCCCCCCGGAACTGTCCCCGGACGAACCGCACGCGGCGAGAGTCATCACCATCGCCAGGGTCGCCACCACCAGTACCAATTTTCTCATGCTCATACGATCACCTCTTTTTGACCGGCCAAAGCCGAATCTCACTATTTTACGAACAGACCACGAGAGCTTATCACCCCCGGATTACACATTGGTTACAATCGAATCAAATCTCGGTTACAACCACCTCGCAAACGCCCATATCCTAAGCGCCACACCCCGATCTGTAAACCCCACGCCTTCTAGGGCTTTGCGCTAAAAGACGTTCCTGCACCAATAGTCGGTAATCTGCACTAAAAGTCTTAGGGGTGATTCAGGAAGGTTCTTCGGACTGCTCTTGCTGGCGTTTCTTCGCCCACCGCGCCTTAGCAGCTTTGCGGGCTATCTCGGAACGCTGTTCGGGGGTGAGCTTTTCGGCGCGAGCTTTCCCACCCTTCAACCCCCCGAGCCGCCCTAGCTCTTGAGCCGCTTTGTTCTTCTCAGACATGCAGTAATAGTAGCTTGTGCGCTCAAGTAAGACGAGGCTACTTTATACGCAACTTCATTCGATCCGCTATTGTCATTTTGCGACGTATCGTGTGATGTATTATCAATTTAGGGGGTAATTTGACAATAGAATCGGATTGACTTACACTTTCTATTGTCATGTTGACCGCATATCTGACAATAAATGTCTAAAGCAATCGCTATACCCGGCACGTACAAACGTTCGCTAGAAGGTTACGATACTTTCGTGCCCCGTTCCTTGCCGCCTAATCTCTCCTTACCAGCTTCAATCTACAGGCAAGTAGAAGACACCGCTCATCTCTTGGGACAGGTAGAAAGAAGCCGCACTCTCTTGAATGCCGATCTGCTCATCTACAGTTCACTTCAACGGGAGGCTTTGGCCAGCTCTACCATAGAAGGAACGATTGCTTCGCCAGACGACCTGGTTCTCTTTCAGGTCTCCCGCTCATCTGAGCGGGGGGAAGCCGCGCGCGAAGTTGCCAACTACAGCTACGCCCTCGAATGGGGGGTACAGGAAATAGAACACCGACCTCTGGCAACAGGGTTGATTCTTGGGCTACACGAGAGGCTTATGGCTGGTGTGCGCGGAGGCCAAAGCGCAGGACGTTTCAAAGAACATCAAAACCACATCGGTACGAGTTTTAGCCAAGACATCAAAGACGCGGTGTTCATACCGTCTACTCCACTCGATGCCCCCGATCTCGTTAGGGACTTGGAACGCTACATACACGCGGAGAATCTAGAGCCTAAACTGGTCCAGTGTGCCCTAGTTCATTACCAGTTCGAGACTATCCATCCCTTTAGGGATGGTAATGGTAGGGTTGGACGGCTTCTAATCATCCTTCAAATGATAGATTTAGGACTTCTGAGCGCACCGCTCATTCACCCTAGCGTCTACTTCGAGCGCACCCGCGACGAATACTACCAACGGCTCCAGGACGTGCGCGAGCGGGGAGCGTGGCACGAATGGCTAGAGTACTTCGTACGTGGCATGAAGGAACAGTGCGAAGAAACGATATCTTTCACTCAAACGATACTGGATCTCTTGAAGCAGTTGCGCAGAGAGATACCCAATGTGCGTCGCCGGGCCTCTTTGGTCGCAGCACTGGAGGCGTTTTTTGAGTACCCGGTACTCACCCCAAAGCAGGTTAGCGATCAAGCCAAGATGTCGGTGGGCGCTGCTCGAACAGCGCTCAGTGAACTTGAGGAACTCGAAATAGCACGCGAGATAACCGGCAAGAAAAAGGGACGAATCTTTGCCTGTGACCCGCTATTGGACGCCATCTTCAAACGCTGATGACTGAATGCCGGGGGCCGCCGCCAACAGAGTGAACTAAAGGGGAGCAAATCTTCGCTCCCCTAGTTCTTTGCGGGGGCCGGTGACCGATTGGTAAAGGTCTATTCCTGGCAGGGATTTGTTTGCGGGTTCGATTCCCGCCCGGCCCTCCGTCGATTGGAGTATACATCATTCGTATCTTGAGCATTCCCTATATATAAGCGCTTTTACTGTTGAAATGCGTGACCGGTTAAGTATAATTACGGCATGATAGAGAGCACCAATTGGACCACCTACAACGCCGCGCAAAGCGAAGAAAAGACTCGCTTCGTGGCTCTACTCTCCGATCTGTGCCGAACCATCGAGCAACCGGAGCAGGGTATGGGTAGGCCACGCTTGCCGCTTTCGGATATGGTCTTCGCAGCCGCTTACAAGGTGTATGTAGGCTTTTCTCGTCCAGACGGTTCACCAGCGACCTCAGAGACGCTTACGCGGACGGTTACATAGATAGCACGCCGCACTTCAACTCCGTGAGCCGCTATCTGGCAGACCCCGCTCTGACCAACATCTTCAAGGATCTCGTCTCTGTGAGTAGCCTTCCGCCAAAGGCGGTCGAGACAGACTTTGCGGTGGACGCTTCCGGTTTCAGCACTAGCCGCTTCGTGCGTTGGTATGACAAGAAATACGGGAAGGCAACGCACAAGCGCGAATGGTTCAAGGCTCACTTGATCTGTGGTGTTAGGACCAACATCGTCACCGGAGTGGACATCAGCGGTTCTACCGTTCACGATGGCTACTTCTTCGTTCCCCTGCTCAAGCAGACCGCAGAGAATTTCGCCATCTCGGAAGTATCCGCAGACAAAGCGTATCTCAGCCACAAGAACGCGGATGCCGTAGAGCGGTTGGGAGGAACGCCGTTCATACCGTTCAAGTCCAGCAACATAGCAAGGATAGAAGATTTCGCCTGGACGAAGATGTATCACTACTTCATGTTCAACCGTGAGACTTTCCTAGAGCACTACCACAAGCGCTCCAACGTCGAATCCGTGTTCTCTATGGTCAAGGGCAAGTTCGGAGATTCGGTTCGGAGCAAGAGCGAGATGGGCAGGTAAACGAGGTTCTTTGCAAAGTACTCTGCCACAACATTTGCGTCCTGATTCGGGCGATGCACGATTTGGGCATTGAGCCTAGGTTCTAAGTAATTAACTGCACGCACAAGTTTCCTCCAAATCTCCTCCAAATTTGCACAAAGTTTGGAGGAGATTTGGTAGAATGTCGTTGACGTATCCAAGTGAGGAGAGTATGCAGTTACCACAAACGCCTCCCAAACTCGATATATTGCGCGACGAGCTGTCGCATGGACGGAGCCTCAGGAACCTAGCCCGAGCCTTTGACGTAGCTTTTAAGCCTACGCAGAACGGTCAATACCGCCATTGGGATAAGCTCCGCTACCTTGAACCTCCGGAAGGTTTGAGTCACGAACACTGGTGGTTTGCGATCAAAATGGCTCGCAGCAATATGGCGCATAATCTTCCTTTGACAGATGCCGAGAGACTGTATTTCACTTACGCCGTGCCCGACGCTGCACTAGAGGGCACACACAAAATTGATCAACTGGCTAGTGGACAAATTTCATCGAGTGAGGTCGTAACTAACACTTCCACGCGCAACCGCTATTTGGTGAACTCATTGATAGAAGAAGCAATCACCTCAAGTCAATTGGAGGGAGCCAGTACTTCCCGAAAGGTTGCCAAAGACATGATCCGGTCTGGCAGACAGCCGCGAACCAAGAGCGAACGGATGATCCTAAACAACTATGTCGCTATGCGGCGCATACACAGCTTGCAGCACGAAGAACTCTCGCCCGACTTGATCTGTGAACTACACCGAATGGTTACCGATGGGACGCTTGACGATCCGAAGGACGCTGGCAGGCTGCAAACACCGCAAGATACCCGTGTCGAAGTCCTCTGGACACGGGATAAACACGCGCTGAAGTTGCATACCCCTCCACCCGCAGAGCAACTTCCCCAGCGTATGGAAGCCATGTGCAAATTCGCTAACGGCGAAGAGCCGGAAGGCTTTTTACATCCAGTTATCCGGGCCATCGTTCTCCACTTTTGGTTGGCGTATGATCATCCCTTTGCAGACGGCAACGGTAGGACGGCACGCGCCTTGTTTTACTGGTCCATGCTGAGACAAAATTACTGGCTGGTGGAGTACCTGACCATCTCCAATATCCTAGCCAAAGCGCCAGCGAGATACGCGCGTTCGTTTCTTTACGTAGAGACGGACGAAAGAGACCTAACCTATTTTATCCTCTTCCATCTTAAGGTTATCCTGCGCGCCATCGCAGAACTAAACGAGTATCTACAGCGCAAAATGGACGAAGTGAAAAAGATCGAGGCGCTCGTAAGGAACTCGGCTAGATTCAATGGCAGGCAGATCGCCTTGATTGGTCATGCCTTGCGACATCCAGACGCTTCGTATACTGCCAGGTCACATGGTTCTAGCCACAACATCAATCAAGAAACGGGGCGCTTGGATCTTATAGACCTGGAAAACCGTGGTCTCTTAGTCCGAGAAAAAATAGGTAAGGAGAACCACTTCTTTCCGCCGGGAGACTTGCCGAGCAAGCTGCGTACAGTGTAGACCCTTTTTGTGCAGGCTCGCCTTCTAGATTGACAGTATTGAATATATGTGTATACTGCACATAGTTGATTAGAAGCAATCGAGTAAGGAGATCGTTTAAATGGCTACCATGCAAAAGGCTAACAAGACCGCCGAGAAGCTTGCGAGCACGACGCGGGATTCGTTCAAGGCCGTCGTGGATCACACGGTGGGGATACAGGAGCGTAACGTGCGGTTCGCGCAGGGGATCGCCGACAGTTCGATCAAGGAGCTTCGTCACCAGGCCGAGTCCAACCGCGACATGACTCGTGAGCTTGTGGAGCGCGTCGAGAACCAGCGTGGCGCCTTTCAGACGCTCGCCGAGGAGTCCATCAGCGCTTACATGGACTTTCTGTACGCGCCCCTCTCCTACTACAAAGAAGGGCTGCACGTCGTGGAGAACGAGGTGCTCGACGCCTTCCCGATTCCGAACTACGATGAGTTGAACCTCGGTGAGGTCACCAAGAGCATCGATACTCTGACTGCGGAGCAGATCCGCAAGGTCCGCGAGTACGAGAAGCGGAACAAGAACCGCGAGACTCTCATCGAGCAGTTCGACCGCAAGCTGAAGCCCGCCTCGTAACCAGGGCTTTCAGGCAGCAACAAAGAAAGGGCCGGGAATAATTCCCGGCCCTTTCTACTACCGTTTTTCGAGACGTTACTTCAACAAGTCCTTGAGATGGCCCTTCTTCTCCTTCATGGTACCGCTGCGCTGGTCGCCGCGGCCCTCGGACTTCTTCTCCTTGTCGCCCGTCAGAGCGCCGGCGGCCTCTTTCAGACGGCCTTTGGCCTTGTCCATCGCCCCTTCGTTACGGTCCTGCTTACCACTCTTGTCGCGGTCGCGGTCGTTCATCGTTCCTCCTGATGTCCGCTTTTTGCTACGTTTGTATCCTACCCCGGTCCATAGAGGATTGAAACCCCCGAGTAGCCAACGTGGTCCGGATAAAGACGGCTTGTTTCGTGGATGCGGTCGGGAGCGGGATGGTTCAACCTGTATATGAGATATAGGAGGCCCGAGAGGAGATGAAACCAATGGCACCGGATCCGTTGCCCGAAGGCGAACGAGCGCGAGGTTGTTAAGCCGCCTTTCCTAGCCGCCACGCTGCTGGCGGGTACCGCGAACATCGCCGACGCCGCGCCGGCCAGCAAATGCAGGAACCACCCCGAGAGCTACAAAGTCTATCGCGGCAAACGCATGTCGGATAAGAAGATCGAGCGGATCAAAGATCGCGGCGGAGAGGACCATCACGGATCGGATCATCAGTATCCGACGCTGAAATAGCTACCCTCGAAAGAACACGGAACACCCATTGGAGCTAAGGTGCCGAAGCCTTAGTTCCAATGGGAAACTCCGCTAGGAACTTTTTTCGTCCCCCGAACGAAGCACGGCTATTCACCTGCGTCATCTTGGGTTAATATAGCCATTCTCATATAGGTCCGAACGGGTCTAGTGAGGGGGGACAATCAAATCTACGCTTCAGGACAGGCTTCGCGCTGCCGAAGAACGCCCTCCGATGGGTGCTTCGGTGGCCGGTAATGACGTGCCGGAGGCGGGGGGAACGCGGCTACGCTATCTCTCCGGCCTCGATGGTTTGCGCGCGCTCGCGGTGGCGGCGGTGCTCGTGTACCACGCGAACGCGGGCTGGTTGCCGGGCGGGTTCCTCGGGGTCGAGGTTTTCTTCGTTATAAGCGGCTATCTCATTACGGCGCTCTTGTTGACGGAATGGCGCGAGCGTGGCGGGATCGACATTCTAGGGTTCTGGATGCGGCGGGCGCGGCGGCTGTTGCCAGCAGTATTTTTGGTGATTATTGCATCGCTGGTGTTCGCGGTGTTGTTCCTGCCGGAAGAGGTGGCGGGGCTGCGCTGGGACGCTCTGGCGGCGTTCGGGTACGCGACGAACTGGTATTTGGTGGCTGGTCAGGAGTCCTACTTCGAGGCTGTGGGGCGTCCGTCGTTGCTCACTCACCTGTGGTCCCTGGCGGTCGAGGAGCAATTTTATCTGGTCTGGCCCGTGATCTCGGCGGTCGCTCTGGCCGTGTTCGGGCGGCGGGGGTTGTTGTTCGCGGCGGTCGCCGGAGCTGTTGGTTCGACGGTGCTTATGGCGAATTTGTACACGCCGGACGTGGACCCCTCGCGGCTGTACTACGGTACGGACACGCGGGCGGCCGGGTTGCTCATCGGGGCGGCGCTCGCCTGTCTTTGGGTGCCGGGCAAGGAGGAGAACCGGGCGACGGAGGCCGTTCAGCGCAGGCTCTCGCGGCGGGACCGCCGGACGGGACGGCTCAGGCGCAAGTGGGGTTGGGCCGCGCCGCTGATGCTGGACGTGGCCGGTCTTGTGGCGCTCGGCGGGCTCGTTTATCTCTGCTTCACGCTGAACGAGTACGGGTCGTTTCTTTATCGCGGAGGGTTCGCGGTGGTGGGGTTGGTTACGGCGGTCCTGATCACGGCCCTCGTTCATCCGCGCACTCATACGGGGCTCATGGATCTTAGCGTCCTGCGTTGGATCGGGGTTCGCTCCTACGGCATCTACTTGTGGCACTGGCCAATCTACACCGTAACCCGACCACAACTCGACGTGCCGTTCGACGGGCCGCAACTTCTGGCGTTGAGGCTGGCCGCGACGCTGGTACTCGCCGACCTCTCCTACCGCCTGGTGGAGACCCCGATTCGTCGCGGCTCCCTGGGCCGCAAGTGGCGTGCCTGGCGTAACGCCCCACGTCATCGCCGCCGCCGATTGAATGCCGGCTGGGCCACCGCCGCCATCGCCATCGTGGCGATCTCCTCATCGCTCGGCACCGCCGTTGTGCGAGCCGAACAGCCAGAGAACCCCGTCTATCTAGCCAAGAAAGCCATCCACACCAACCTCTCCGACAAAAATTCCACCGAAACAACGGAGCCAAAAATCCCGGTACCAACGGACAAACCGCCGAAAGACGTAACTGATCCGGATACGAAAGACAAACCGAAGAAGAAAGCATCGGGCGATAACAACACGGTCGATAAACCCGAGAAGGAAAAAGAACCGGCTTCTGGAGTCGAAGTCTCCAACGAGCCCGTGGGTCGGGTTACGGCTGTTGGGGATTCGGTGATGCTGGGGGCGGCGGATTCTTTGGAGAGGGAAGTCGAGAGTTTGGAGATTATGGACGCGGCGGTCGGTCTGTATCCGGGGGACGCCATCGAGATCCTGCGTTCTAGGAGCGCCGCCGGGGAGTTGGGCGACACCGTGATCATCCACGTCGGCGAGAACGGTCCTTTTAGCGCCGCCGAGTTCGAAGAGATGATGGAGATACTCGACGGCAGGCGCGCCGTGTTCGTGAACGTCAAAGTGCCACGCACCTGGGAACAACCCAACAACGAGGTACTGGCCGAAGGCACCCGCGAGTACCCGAACGCCGTCCTCGTCGACTGGTACGCCGCCAGCGCGGCGCGCCCCGAACTCTTCTGGGACGATGGCATCCACCTCCGCCCCGAAGGCGCGGAAGTCTACGCCGGCCTCATCTCCGAGCACCTGAAGCCGAAAGCGTAAGCCCTGCGGGGAGCTTTCAGCGGCCGATTAGGTAGTACGGGATTCTTTGCGGGATCGGTGCTAAAAGATAGTCTGGTAAAAGTTCCAAAACAAGACTAGAAGGAGACGAAGTTTGAACACAGGAACGATGACGCGGGTGGCGCTGATGGCCGCCGTCACCGCCGTGGCCGCTCAAATAGCCATTCCGCTGCCGTTCTCGCCGGTGCCGTTTACGTTGCAGGTGCTCGCGGTGGTCCTCTCGGGACTATTGCTGGGACCACTCCACGGGGCGCTCGCGCAGGGGATCTACGTCCTCGTGGGTGCGGTGGGCGTGCCGGTCTTCGCCCAGTTCTCCGGCGGGATGGGCAAAATCCTCGGTCCCACCGGCGGATACTTGCTCTCCTACCCTCTAGCCGCCGCCGTAGCCGGATTAGCCGCCCACGCCGCCCTAAACGCCACCCGAGGCCGCGCCCTGACAACGAGCTTCCTCTGGGGAACCGCCGGCCTCGCCATCATCTACGCCCTCGGAGCCACGTGGCTCGCCACGGTAACCGACCTGCCGCTGGCGGCGGCCCTAACTCAAGGCGTCTTGCCGTTCGTAGCGTTCGACCTCGTCAAGGTGGGACTGGCCGCCCTAGTCGGCACCGCCGCAGCTCCAGCCGTAGCCATCTCCCGCGCTTGAAGGCTTCAGGCATTAGGATGCCCCCGCCCATTCTCATTACGGCCTCGGCGACGGAAAACGGCGCGGCCTTTTTTGGAGACCGCGCCGCGAGTTGTGCACGGGAGTTTTTTAGGAGGAAGCGGCGGCATCCACGGCGCGAGCCATGACCGCGAGTCCCTCGTCCAACTCCTCGTCGTTTATGGAGAGCGGTGCCAGAGTGCGAATGACGTTGCCGTGCTGTCCAGCGGTCAACAGTAACAGCCCTTCCTGTAGCGCCGACTCGACGATCCTTCCGGTGCGCTCCTTGTCCGGGGCGCGGCTCTCGGCGTCTTTTACCAGCTCCATCGCGGCCATCGGGCCGAGACCTCGCACGTCGCCCACGAAGTCCGGGTGCTTCTCTTGCAGTTCGCGCATCGCGCCCATGATGCGCTCCCCAACGACGTTGGCGCGACCGAGTAGGTCGTCTTCTTCGAACGCTTCGAGTACGGCGAGCGCTGCGGCGCAGGCCAGCGGGTTGCCGCCGTAGGTGGTACCGAGGCCCCCAACGTGGACGGCGTCCATGATCTCCGCCTTCCCCGTCACCCCCGCAATGGGCATCCCGCCCCCAAGGCTCTTGGCCGTCGTCACGATGTCCGGGATCACACCCGAATGCTCGATGGCGAACATCTTGCCCGTCCGCCCGAACCCAGTCTGGACCTCGTCCACGATCAGCACGATCCCATACTTGTCGCAGAACTCCCGCAGCCGCCGCAGATAGAAGTCCGGGAACGGCAAGAATCCACCCTCTCCACTCACCGGCTCCACGATGACCGCCGCCACGCTCTCCGGGTGAACGTAGCCCGTCAACGCTTTCTCCAGAGCGCCGAAGCAATCCCCCTGGCAGCCGCCGGAGCAGTTCTTGCCAACCGGACAGCGGTACGGGTACGGTGCCGGCACCCGATAAACCTCCGGGACGAACGGGCCGAAACCTTTCTTGTACGGGTCGGTCTTGCTGGTGAGCGTTACACCGAGGAGGGTACGACCGTGGAAGGCGTTCTCGAAGGCAATGACCGCCGGGCGACCCGTGTAGGAGCGCGCTATTTTGACGGCGTTCTCGACGGCCTCCGCGCCGGAGTTCACGAACATGGAGCGTTTCTCGCCGTCGCCCGGCACGAGGGCGTTTAGCTTTTCGGCGAGTTCTATGTAGACCTCGTATTCGGTAACGTAGAAGCAGGTATGGAGGAATTTCTCGGCCTGTTCCTTTATGGCTTCGACCACTCGCGGCTCGTTGTGGCCGACGTTCAGGACGCCGATGCCGCCGCCGAAATCTATGAACTCGTTGCCGTCGACGTCCGTGAGCAGGGCACCTTTAGCTTTTTGGGCGAAGATCGGGGTGGCGATGCCGACTCCCGAGGTCACGGCGTTCTTGCGCCGCTGCATCAACTCCCGGCTCTTCGGACCCGGTATTTCGGTCCTGATCCTCTTCGACTCTAGCATCCTCGACACCTCTTCCTGTTGCTCTGAACGATTCCAGTATAACGACCAACCCGCTACTCGGCGCTACGCTCCGCTCCGCCTAACCGCCACGAGCGTGAGCAACTCGTAGGCGATGTTGGCCGCCATCAGGCTCGTGACCTGCCCTGGCCCGTCGTACTGTGGGTAGACTTCGACGACGTCGCAACCAACGATGTCTAATCCGCGCAAACCCCGCACGAACACTTGCGCCTCGCGGCTGGTGAAGCCCCCGATCTCCGGCGTGCCGGTGCCGGGGGCGTAGGCCGGGTCCACGAAGTCCACGTCGAAGGAGACGTAGAGCTTCGCGTCGCCCACGCGATCCCGGATGCGCTCGATGGTCGCGGGGACACCGATCCCGCGGACATCGTCGGTGGTGAGCAACTCCAGGCCGAGCCTGCGGGACTCTTCGAGGTCCCCGGCGTCGTAGAGCGAGCCGCGCATCCCGACCTGGATGGAGTGCTCCGGGCGCAGCAGCCCTTCCTCGACGGCGCGCTTGAAGACGGTGCCGTGGTTGTACTTCTTGCCAAAGTAGGCGTCCCAGGTATCGGCGTGGGAGTCGAACTGCACGAGCGCGAGCGGACCGTGCGTCTCGGCGGCGGCCCGAAGCTCCGGCAGAGCGATGGAGTGGTCCCCGCCGAGGACTATCGGGACGACGCTCGCCTGGTGTATCTCGGCTAGCCCTTTCTCTATTTCGGCGTAGCTCTCTTCTATGAAGCCTGGCACGACGGTAACGTCGCCGTAGTCGATCACCGACAGATGCTCGAAGATGGATACGTCCTGTGACGGGTTGTACGGCCTAAGAAGGTGCGAGGCGCTGCGGATGCTCTCGGGGCCGAAGCGAGCACCGGCTCGGAACGACGCTCCGGTGTCGAAGGGCGCTCCGACGATAGCGGCAGCGGCGTTTGGCAGGTCGCGGTTGTTGGGCAGGCGCATGAAGGTACGCACACCCGAGAAACGCGGCGTCTCTAAGGAGTTCGCGGGTTCGTAGCGGGTCAAGATAGAGTCCCTGGACGCCAGACGGGCGTCGCTCCGCGTTGCGTACCTCCTGGACTTCCTATATAGAGGGAGCCAGCACCGGACACCAATCCACGCTTCACGCGGGTTGGCGCAGCAACTCGGCGGGGTCAGTGTAGGGGAGATCCAGGGCCTCGGCCACCGGCTTGCTCACGAGGTCTCCGCGCAGGGTCGAAAGCCCTTTCGCCAAATTCGGGTCGGCGGCTACCGCGCCCTCTATGCCGTGGTCCGCTATCTTTACGAGGTACGGCAGCGTGACGCTGGTGAGCGCCAACGTCGAGGTGCGGGCCACCGCGCCGGGGATGTTAGCCACGCAGTAGTGGACGACACCCTCCTCTACGTAGGTCGGTTCGGAGTGCGTGGTTGGCCGGCTGGTCTCGAAGCATCCGCCCTGGTCTATGGCGATGTCGACCACGACGGAGCCGGTACGCATCGCGGAGATCATCTCTCGGGAGACTAATTTGGGGGCTTTGGCCCCAGCCACGAGCACAGCGCCTATGACCACATCGGATTCCGCGACATAGGCGGCGGTGCGGGCGCGGTTTGGGATCACGAGGTCAACCCGTCCCTCGAAGATGTCCGCCAAATACGCGAGCCTCTTCGGGTTCACGTCCATAACCCGCACTATGGCGTGCATTCCAACCGCTATCTTGGCCGCCTCGGTCCCGGAGACTCCCCCACCGATGATCGTGACCTTCGCCGCCGGAGTCCCCGGCACGCCACCCAACAACAGGCCCGCGCCACCATTGGGGCTTTCGAGGTGATGCGCCGCCGCCTGCACGGACATACGCCCGGCGACCTCGCTCATGGGCGTGAGAAGCGGCAGGCTACCATCCGGTAGTTGGACGGTCTCGTAGGCGATGGAATTTAGCTTCTTGTCCATCAGGAACTCGGTGAGGCCCTTGTCGGCGGCCAGATGCAGGTAGGTGAAGAGCTGCTGGCCTTCACGGAATCGATCGTACTCCTCGGGAACGGGCTCCTTGACCTTCACTATAAGGTCCGCCACCTCGAAGACTTCCTCGGCGCTCCCCACGACCCGCGCTCCGAGCGCCGCGTACTCCTCGTCCGTGAAGCCCGCGCCCTTACCAGCCCCGGACTGCACCACGACCTCGTGACCGTGATGCACGAGCTCCGTGACGCCGTCGGGCTGCATCGAGACGCGGCCCTCCATGTCCTTGATCTCCTTCGGCACCCCTACCACAGTCGCCATAAATGCTCCCTTCCGCACAATACTTTCTCCTGATTACCTTATAACAAGGTTACAGTAAACGTTCAATGATGCTGTCATTTTGTATGGTGGCTGGTCTTGTCGGCTCGCGGGGACGTTACGGTAATGGTTCAAATATACTAGGATGAATATAGTTCTGGAGTGTGTGACGGGAGGCGGGTTGGCGAGTAGGAACGGTTCGGTTGGGTTCTCCATAGGCGAGGTCTCGCAGTCCATTGGGCTCGCGCCGCAGACGCTGCGGTTGTGGGAGCGGGAGCGTTTGGTCCAACCGGGGCGCACGGATCGGGGGTATCGGGTCTATACGGAGCCGGACGTGGATAGGCTGCGCGAGGTCAAGCAGCTAAGGAAGGTCGAGGGCTTGAACTTCGCCGCCATCCGCAAGCAGATAGGCACCATGCGCGAGAGCCAACCCGCCAACGGCGCGGCGCGGGGTACCGTAACGCCCGGCGAACAGTTGCGGCGGCTGCGGCTAAAAGCCCACCGGACGCTCAAGGAAGTCTCCGAGGCGACCGGGCTCTCCATCTCGTTCATCTCGGCGCTGGAGCGTGGGGGGTCGGGGGCGTCCATAGCTTCGTTGCGGTTGTTGGCCGGGGCGTATGGCGTGAGTATGCGCGAGTTGTTCGGGGCCGATTTAGAGCAGAGTACGCCACTCGTACGGGCGGCTGATCGTCCGGTGATGCAGTGGGAGAATGGTGTGCGCTTCGAGGAGATGGCCTCGGGCGAGAAGGTGATGGACCCCTCGTACATAAAAGTCCCGCCCGGCGGCGGCAGCGAGGGTTTCTACAGCCACAACGGCGAGGAGTTCATCTATGTCATCTCCGGCACGCTGCACGTGGAGCTTCGGGATCAGAAAACCTACAGCCTCTCACCCGGCGACACACTGTACTTCCCATCCACCACCCCGCATCGCTGGTGGGCGGACGAACCCGTCGAAGCGATCTACGTCAACACCCCACCGACCTTCTAGGCTCGGCATCCCATGAGCCTCGATAAACGCCTAGAAGCCCTGCTCTCCATACCAACTCTCTCCGCTCCATACGTCTCGCCGGATGGCCGGTGGGTGGCGTGGAGTTGGGGGCGTATTGGTCCTGCGGCGGACGTGTTCGCGGCGCTCGTGGACGGCTCGGCGGCACCGGTCCGGCTGACGGATACGCTGGACGACACGTTCGTGGTCTCGTGGTCGTCTGATAGCCGGGCGGTCGTGGTGGCTCAGGACCACGACGGGGACGAGCGGGCGCGGTTGTTTCGGGTGGATCTGGACGAGCCTTTGGTTATGCGACCTTTGACGGAGGAAGCGCCGGGATATTTCGTGCGGGGCGGGCAGTTGCATCCTGATGGGCGACGGCTGGTGTATGGGGCGAACTTCGATTTCGAGGCTAGAGAGGAGATCGAGGCTACCTGGATCTATCGCCACGACCTCGAAACCGGCGAGCGCGTACCGCTGGCCCGGCCCGAGAAAAGCGCGTTCGTGGAGCCACAACTGAGTCCCACCGGCGACCAGGTGCTTTACCACCGGAGCGACGATCACCCGGAAGGCAGGCAGGTCTGGCTCGTGGATATAGATGGTGTGGAGGACCGCGGGATCCTGTCCTTCGGACCCCGCACTAAAGTCTCCGCCTCGTGGTTCCCGGACGGCCGCCGCGTCCTGTTCATCGCCGAAGACGGCCCGCGCCGCAAGCTCGGAATGTGGGAGGATGGGGATACACGCTGGCTCCTGGACGACGAGAAGCGCGACATCGAATACGCTTTCGTCCCCCCGAACGGCGGTCCGGTCGTCGCCATCGAGATAGAGGGCGCGACGATACGAGCTTCGCTACTAAACGCGGATAGTGGCGAAGAGAGTCGCCCGCCGCAAATACCAGGCAACCTGGTGCCGCTCTCCCCTATCGAAAGCGGTGGTTGGTTAGGGCTGCGCTACGACGCCCGGAGTCCGGTGGATCTCGTACGGTT
>JACDDK010000009.1:0-420 GCA_013817025.1 Rubrobacter sp. | reverse complement strand
GTTCGGCGCCGGAGCCAGCCAACCAGCCAGCATCACCGGCCTTGCGGAGCGGATGCCCGCAGGCGCGCAAGAGTTGGTCGCGGCGGAGGACTTTCGCTGGCGGTCGGTGGATGGGCTGGAAGTCCAAGGATGGCTGTACCGCTCTTCGGAAGAAGCGGTCGGCACTATCGTCCTCGTTCATGGTGGGCCGACCAGTCATGCGGAGGACCGCTTTAACGCCCAGATCCAGTACTTCGTGTCGCGGGGCTTTCACGTGCTAGCTCCTAATTACCGGGGGAGCACGGGGTTTGGACTGGAGTTTCGGGAGTCCATTAAAGAGGATGGCTGGGGTGGGCGGGAGCAGGAGGATATCCGCATGGGGATCGAGGTGCTCATCGAAGCCGGAGTGGCGCAACCGTTCAAGGTCGGTATCACGGGAAC
>JACDDK010000095.1 GCA_013817025.1 Rubrobacter sp. | reverse complement strand
GCGTCGGCGAGGAGAACGAGGAGATTTGAGGTCTTAATGGGTGTGAAATTTGTGGAGAACGGGTTGACGTTCGATGACGTTTTGATCGTGCCCCGGCGGTCCTCGGTGTACTCGCGCAGGGACGTGACTTTGCGGACGCGGCTGGTGGGGGACCTTACGCTGGAGTTGCCCATCATCAGCGCGAACATGGACACCGTGACGGAGCTTGCGATGGCGACGGCGATGGCCGAGGCGGGGGGGATGGGTGTGATCCACCGCTTCGTGGACGATCCCGAGACGCACGCGGACTGGGTGGGCCGTACACCCGGACACCGCTTTCTCGCCATCGGCGTCAAGCCCGCGGACCTGGAGAAGATACCCATGGTCGAAGGCCTCGACGGCGTGGTCATAGACGTCGCCCACGGCCACAGCGACCGGGTGGCGGAGACGATAGCCGCGTTGCGCGAGGGCTACCCGCACCTCTGGATCGTCGCGGGCAACGTCGCGACGGCGGAGGGCGCGTGGGACCTGCTGGAGGCCGGCGCCCACGCCATCAAGGTCGGGGTCGGGCCTGGCGCCGTGTGCACGACCCGCATCGTCACGGGCTGCGGCGTGCCGCAGCTCACGGCCGTGCTCAAGGTGAGGGCTGCCATAGACCGCTGGTGGGACGCCGAGCGGCGCAAGGCCAGGCCGCGCGTGGAGCATCCGCCGGCCCTTATAGCCGACGGCGGCATCCGGAACTCCGGCGACATCGCGAAGGCCCTGGTGGCGGGGGCGGACACGGTCATGATCGGCTCTCTCTTCGCCGGCACGGACGAGGCGCCGGGCGCCGTGATCCGGGAGAACGGCCAGGCCTTCAAGCTCTACCGCGGCATGGCTTCTCAGGGCGCTATGGACCGCGTCGGCTCGGACCGCACCCCTGAAGGCGTCTCCACCCTCATCCCACACAAGGGCTCCGTCAGGGCCCTCGTCACTCAACTGGAAGGCGGCATCCGCTCCGCCCTCAGCTACTGCAACTCTGCCTCCATAGCCGACCTCCACGAGCAGACCATAGAGATGGTGAAGGTGAGCCCCGCCTCCGTGAGGGAGAATAGCCCGCACGGCCTCTCCCTCTCTCCGGCCCAGCCGCAGTAGCCCGAAAAAGCTTCCCTTCCGAGGCTGACGGGTTGGGGCTTGTTTGTTACACTCTTGCGAGCCCTTCGCGGGGGCGTAGTTCAGTTGGTTAGAACGCCGGCCTGTCACGCCGGAGGCCGCGGGTTCGAGTCCCGTCGCTCCCGCCTCTTTACCCGAACATACAGAGCCCATCACGTCGTTTTGGTAGGACAACGACCGGGTAACGTCATCCGGAAGCATCTGGCGTTTGCTTTGTAAGAGCGGAGATAGGGGCGGCCCGGACGGCATGCAGCGTGAGCCCGGAGAAGAACGTGAGGAGGTCGGGGACCTCATGTCCGGGATGGGCAGGGAGCGTATGGCGCTCCGGGCCAGAAAAGTCACCGTCTTCCTAACCGTGGCGTGCTCTTTTGTTTGCCTGGGCACGGCGCTTGGCGGCTTTACGGGGTACGTCCTGCCCCACGCGGTGGGGCCCGCCATAGTGTTCCTGCTTGTCGCGCTCGCCGGGTTCGTCCTCTCCGTCACGGCGGCAGGATCTCCTCGGTGGTAAAAATATACTGGCGTTCAGATAAGAGATTCTGGGAGGTATGGTATGTCGGAGCCCGTGGCGGTCACGACGGACACGTTCGAAAAGGAAGTCTTGAAGTCGGAGGTCCCGGTGCTGGTGGACTTCTGGGCGGAGTGGTGCGGGCCCTGCCGGCAGGTCGCGCCGGTGATGGATGAGATCGCCCGCGACTACGACGGCGCAGTCAAGGTGGCGAAGGTTGACGTGGACGCGGAGTCCGCGCTCGCAGGCCACTTTGGCATCTCGAGCATCCCGACCATCGCCCTCTTCGAGCCCGGCGAGCAGCCCAAGGCCGTCATGGGCGCCCTTCCCAGGGAGATGCTCGAGTCCGCCTTCGAGTTGGACCGGTTTCAGAAGGCGGGATAGGCCGGAGAGCGTGGGCTACCAGCGCTTGATAGCCCACGCTCCGTAACGTAGAATCTCCACGTTTTCCCGGCGGGATAGCTCAGTTGGTAGAGCACACGACTGAAAATCGTGGTGTCCCGGGTTCGAATCCCGGTCCCGCCACTCCTATTTATCCTGCAAATTAAAGGATGGAGTGACGCGTCCTGTTTGGCACTCCGGCACACTGACACTAGTTTGACACTTATCCAGATGCCTCTATTAGAGATAGGGCTGCTGCGAGGCGTTGCGTATGTTCCTGTGTACCTTGCGCAGATACTAGTCTCAACAACTTCCGGTCTGATCACGCTTCAAGGCCGGTATAGACTTGAGGTATCCAGCCAGGTTGTTGGCGATGCGCTGGATCGCAGCTCGCGCGGTAAGCACTGCACGCGCGTGAGTACCTGAAAGCGTGCGGATTGCGTCATAACCTATCGACGACTAGGAGAGAGCGTCCTCCATCGCTCTGGTGTGATCGGCCATGCCCGGCATGACGTGCGAGTAGGTGTCGAGCGTTATGGAAATGCTGGCGTGTCCCAAGAGCTCCTGGACGAACTTGCCGTTAAAGCCCTTTGATAGCAGCAGCGTCGCGCAAGTGTGGCGGAGGTCGTGAAAGCGAACGCTGTGGGGCAGATCGGCGCGTCGTAGGAGCGCCTTGAAGGAGCGGGTGAGGTTGTGACGACTAAGCGGAGTGCCCACGAGCGACGCAAAGACTAGCCCTTGGTCGCGATACAAAGTACCTGCGCTTACCATCTCTTGCGCTTGGCGTTCGCTGTGACGCTTGAGGGCCTCTATTGCGGTGGGGGTTAGGTTAACGCGCCGGCGGCTCTTCGCGGTCTTCGGCGTACTGAAGGTGGGGGAATCCTTCGCGGCGGAGAGCGTGCGCCGCACTTGAAGCGTACCTTTCTCTAAATCCACATCATCCCACTTTAGTCCCAGCAACTCGCCCTGCCTCAAACCGCAATGAACGGCGACGATGTGAAGGGCCTCTAACCGGTCGTCCTTGGCAGCCTCGAAAAGAGCGCGCACCTGATCGCGGTCGAGGGGCCTTATCTCCCTGCGCCTCACCTGCGGCGGATCAACGGCCTCACAAGGGTTACGCGGTATCAGGCCATCCCTAACGGCCGTTTTTAGCGCGCGCTGGAGGACGACGTGCAGGTACTGGACGGTGCGAGCCGAGAGGCCCCTGTCCAGCTTCTCCCTGTACAGCCTTCGGACGTGCGGCGGGGTGAGCGCCTTGAGCTTCACGCGGCCCAAGGCCGGGACGAGGTGCACCCGCACAAGCCGGGCGTAGGATTCGTACGTTACGGGCTTGACAGTACCCTTTACCGAGTCTTCAAGCCAACGGGTCACGTACTCCCCTACGGTCAGCTTACCGGCGTCAAAAACTAGACCGCCGTCCCGGTCGGCCATAGCCTTGGTCAGCTTCTCCGCTACCTCCGCCCGCGTCCTGCCGTAGACGGCTCGCTGCTTCGGACCGTCCGCTGTGTGGACCGTGTAGCGGCCCATCCAACGTCCGTCCTTACGCCGATTTATCGACCCTTCGCCGTTGCCGCGCCTCTTCGCCATCCCTTACTCCTCTCCCTTTACCAGTTCCGACGGGTCGACCCCCAGCACTCCCGCAAGCCTCCGAAGCGTGCGAGGGTGCGCCCCGGTCAGGCCGTTCTCTAGCCGCCAGATCGTGTTGTAGTTGAGACCGGATTCCTCCGCCAGCTCCCGCATAGAGAGCACCCGGCGTTGTCTCAACGCCTTTAGCCGCGTCACGTTTACCTCCATTCCTAGCAGCGTACATCTGTAGGGATTATACGACAAATATGTAGACAAACAACGATCAATGTGAGAGAATAAGGGTGTCGGATAGATAGATGGCCCCGGCGCTGGCGGTAACCAGCCCGGAGCCCGGACCATCGGAGGTAGACCGATGATCGAGACCAGTGTAGCGCGAGACGGGCGTGACCTCGAAGAGCGGGAACGCGAGGAACGCGAAGACGGGCGTGAAACGCTTTTCGACGTGTTGGCGTCGTTCCCCCTCGAAGAGCGCGTCGAGATGATCGAGCGCATGGCGGAGCGGATGGGCGTCTAACTTATAGGTTCGTAAGCTGGGGTACTGGGCCGGGTCCTTCGGGATTCGGCCCTTCTCGTCGCTCCTTTACTCATCGTTCTCAATTAGAACGATGAGATCGCTCTGTGTGGTGCCTGTGCGGCTCCGTGTGGCGCAGTTAGGGATGCGGTAGGGGTAGGTTCCCTCGGACGATACGCGACCGCAGAAACGATCCTCGTGAGGATGATTAATCATCTCTCCGACGTCGGCTTGTTCGGGAAACCGCCGAAAGCGGGCACGGCGCAATACTTACAACTACCTAGCTCCTATTGCGAGGATGAACGAAGGGCGTCAGCTCGGAGGCCCCCCTCCTCGTGGATGAGGTTCGAGGATTAGCTTCCTCGAACGGGTGTTTCCTTGTTCGGGGAATCGACGGTATTCGACCGGGGAGAGGGCCGTAGAGTACCTACCGTCTCTCACACGGGTGGTTTTTCGTCAGAATTGGACCGTTACCGAGACTAATAGCGAGTCGGTACCCTCGGGGCAGAGTACTTCGAGCGCCCTGGACGGGATCAGGCGGTATTCGACCCGGTTCCCAACCCAATGGCTTTCTTCGACCATCGCATATCTATCCAGGACCACCACATGTAGTGTCGGCTACCTTGCCTATCACGGTCCCGAGGATGCTGAACTCTCCCTACGAACCGGGTTTATGCAGGAGGCTGCAAGCGGACTTCGGAGAATGGCCCTTCTAGCGGTGGTTTGTTGATTTCGGAGAAAGGGTCCGATAGCGATCTAAAAAGGCCTGATTTGTGGTTGAATTGAAGCGTACTTGCGGGGATTGAGCAA
>JACDDK010000094.1 GCA_013817025.1 Rubrobacter sp. | reverse complement strand
GCGCCTGCGCGGAAGGTTCCGCAACAAGCGAGAGCCATCCGCCGGACGAAGCGACAGCCGGAGCGCGGGACGTTCGAGCGGGGGTTCCGGAAGCCGGGTCCGGGGGCGTTACGAGGTGCGCGAGGGACGTTGGTACGAGCCGCACGACCTCGATCCAGATCCGGTCACCTGGAAGAGCGGCGCACTAAGCCTGTTCGGCACGATGCTGGCCTTCGTGGTTGTCGGTCAACTCGGGCTGTGGTCCGCGGAGGTCTCCGATCCCGGTCCTTTGGGCGGGATGACGGTCCTCGACCCGTTTATGTTCGTCCTGTACACGCTGGTCGGGCTCGTCACCGCCTACCTCGCTTTCCGGGCCGCCGGGTACGCGGGCCTCTTCCTCGCCTTCGTCGCGGTCCTCATAGTCGGGCAGCGCGGCGGGCCTACAGGCGACGGGCAGCAACCGGAGAGCCTGCTCCAGTTCGGGGTTCTGGGGATGCTGATCCTGCTCGTCGTGATCTACCTGGGCAATCGCCGCGACGACAACGCCCGCAGCCGCTGAAAACCCACCTCTTCCAGCAATAGAACACCCTACAAGTAAAATAGTTCCGAAGGAGAGCCCATTGTCCCCCACGTCCGAAATACAGAGCTTCATTACATCCTTCGAGGAGCGCCTCGCGCCGGTCGAGCGTGCCGCCGGCGAGGCGTGGTGGAGCCTTGCGACCACCGGTACCGACAAAGCTCGACAAAGTGTGATCCGCACGGGAATAGCCTACAACGACCTCTTCGCCGACCCCGGTGAAGCCGCGAAAGTTCGAAGCTGGTACGAACAGCGCGCCGGGATCGAGAGCACCCTCTTGAGTCGTCAGGTGGAGGTCCTGCACAGGATGTTCGCCGCGCATACAGGAGATCGGGCGACGCTGGACCGCATTCAGGAGCTTGAGGCCGACGCCAACGCCGTCTACAACAACCACCGAGGCATTGTTCAAGGCCGAGAGGTCGGCGAGAATGAAATCCGCGAAGTTCTCACCTCTTCACCGGATCCCGACCTGCGCCGCGAAGCCTGGGAGGCGTCCAAGACCGTTGGCCGCGAAGTCGAAGCCCCGGTGCGCGAGCTGGCCCGTCTGCGAAATCGTCTCGCCCGCGAAGCCGGCTACCCGGACCACTTCCACCGCTCCCTCGACCTTCAGGACATAGACGCCGAGGAGCTGGAAAGCACCATGTCCGCCCTCGAAAAAGCCACCGACGAGCCCTTTGCGAAGCTAAAATACCGTCTCGACGCGGAGCTTGCGGAGAGATTCGGGGGCGCGGAAATCATGCCGTGGCACCTCTCGGACCCGTTCTTCCAGAGTTGCCGGCACGACGTGGCCGGGCTGGACGTGGACCGTTTCTTCCGAGACGCGGACCTCGAAGCCCTGACCCGCAAGACCTACGACAACATGGGCCTCGAAGTGCGGGATGTGCTGGCCCGCAGCGACCTGCGCGAGCGCGAAGGAAAGAGCCAGCACGCCTTCTGTCTCGGCGTTGGGCGGGAGTTTCCCTACGACGTGCGGGTGTTGGCGAACGTTCGACCGGACTCCTATTGGATGGATACCATGCTGCATGAGTTCGGCCACGCTGTATACGACAAGCACGTGAACCCGAAGCTGCCGTACCTGCTGCGAAGCTACGCGCATCTTTGCGTTACGGAAGGCATCGCGCTCATGATGGGCGCTCTGGCCGAGGATCCCGGCTGGCTCTCGTCCGCCGGCGGGGTCTCTGGCGAGGATCTCGCCGAGAACCGGGAGAGTCTCCTTCAGCGTGGGCGGCGGGACCGGCTGGTCTTCGTACGGTGGGCGCTCGTGATCTTCGCCTTCGAGAAAGCCCTCTACGCGGACCCCGACCGCTCCGACCTGAACACGGTCTGGTGGGACCTCGTCGAGCGCCTGCAACTCGTGAAGCGTCCACCGGGCCGAAACGAGCCGGACTGGGCCGCCAAAATCCACATCGCCATCGCTCCCGTCTATTACCACAACTACGTCCTCGGACACCTCATAGCCGCCCAACTGCGCGCCTACGTCGAGACCAACATAACCCACGGTCCGTTCCACGAAAGCGAGATCTCCGGTCGATACCTGCTCGAAGCCGTCTTCGGCCCCGGCACCCGAGAGAACTGGCGCGACACCGTACAAAGAGCCACCGGAGAGAAACTAAACCCGGAATACTTCGTCAAAGCCACCATCTAACAATAGTCTGTCGAAGTGGACTGGCCCTCCCCAAAAAGTCCCGACTCATCTCCATTTAGGATTCTTCTGGTAGTAGGATGCAGGTTGAGGGACGGTCGACAGCGGTGATGACACAGGCCTTCGCGTTGTCACTGTCAAGCTACGTTCTCGACCGACCATTTCCAGGCAACGGTCGAGCGCATCGAAGGTCCGGCGCTGTTGATCGCGGATGAGGCGCACCACCTCGGCGCGGAGACAAGCCGGCGCCGACTTCCAGAAGGTCGAGTACAGGTTGGCGCTCTCGGCCACGCCGGACCGTTGGTACGATGACAAAGGCACCGCAGCCCTGCAAGCTTACTTTGGGCAGACGGTCTACGAGTTAACGTCAGCTACGACGGAAGATGTGATCGCGGTGCCATTTTAGGGACGCGGGATCGGGCCAATACGCCTCCTCTATCGGGCGCACGATGCCGCGCCCTTCGAGGTTGGTCAAATAGCCAGGTAAGTTGCTAAAAACTCTCAGTTGATCAGATGCGAGAATTTCGTATGTTGACGACACCCTCAACAATCCCTCATCGAAGGTCCAGTGGCACGTCCGACACAGCGCCATACCGTTTGCGGGCCGATCGTCGTAGCTTGCGCTCCAGGGGACGATGTGTGCGGCAGCAACCACAGTATGTCCGTCCAACGTCTGTACTCTAATCCCGCATAACGCGCAGCGGTGAACGTAAGCAGTAACCACCGCACGCCGGAAGCCTTGATCTCGGGCGGCTGGACGATACGCTTCCTTTATGACTGCTTCTTCGACGGCCTGCGGTCCTTTCCGATCCAATAGTTCCTTGCTGTATAAGAAAGCCTCCTGATTTACGGCACCTCGCTCGATCAACGAGCCGCGCATCTCGGGCGCAAAGTAAGTTTCGATCAAGACTGCGCGCAGCAGATTCCGTGTCTCCTGCACATGAAGGCTCTCGTAAAGAGCTCCGTCTAAACGAGCACCAATCACAGTTTCTCGAAGCCGAGATAGAAGTCTAATCTGAGAAGCAGAACCAAGCGTTTCTTCTTTGCCCTGTCTCGGCAGTAGATGCCAGAAACCGTCGCCCTGTAGGTGAAAGAAAGGTAAGGCGAGGTTGCCAGGCCGGTTAAACGGCAGAACCGTTAGGCAATACTGAGTGAATAGTTCACCCAGGTCGGGAGTGAGCTCGATCAGATTTGTCTCAATCTCGCCCTGCTCAAAGAGGTCGAGTACAGAGAGCAATAACAAAGGTTTGTAAGGTGCCTGATGAAACGTGACTTCGGGCCAACGGGCAGGGCTCTTGTCGGTTCGCAACTCAGCGAACCGCCTACCATAGTCCTGTGCAGATCCACTCCTCAAGACACTAGCATGGTAACGTGTTTTTCACGTCGAGGCCGTATGATGCTCGCGGACGTGAGGAAGATAGATGGAGAGAAGTACGGGCCGCGAGAGACAAGGCTTTCTTGTCTCAGGGTGAACTTGCCGAAAAAGTGGGCGTGAATCGCAACACGATCAACCGGATCGAGAAGGGCGTCGTTCAGGTTCACCCGCGCACCATACGAAAGGTGACTGAAGCGCTCGTCATAGACCCAGCGTCTCTGACACCCGAAGACGAGTAAACGATACTCGGCACCGTCTGGAGACCTTAGTTAGGCGTCCGGCAACCCGCGCTAAAAATTGACGTGAAGGGTGACCAGCGGTAGCTTGCTGATCCTCCGCGCTCCGCTTTCGACGAACGCCAGTTACGTGACAGGTAGAGGCCTGGCCAGAAGAGTTACCCGGCTCCCACCACGCAATCCGTAACGCTAGCCTGCTTTACACCGTCGAAAGTTTTCCTCGGAATGCCGCGCTTGTGGAATCTATCGTTGGGTAGATTCCGAACGTTATCCTCTTCACAAACCGAAAAGCCGCAGGCTGCCGGCGCGACCGGCGGATCATCCTTAACTTCCCCGCACCGGGACCTCGACGCCCTCGAAGGTGCCGTCGCGGGCGCTGGCTGTGCCGACTTTCAGCGTCCCTTTGCCGGTGAACGGTGGCGCGTCGAGGGTCGTCTCGAAGTAGCCCCAGGTCTCGCTCCAGTCGTTACCCTGCACGGTTTCCTCGGCTATTATCGTTCCTTCCGCGTCCAGGAGGGTGATGGTGTTCGAGGCTTCTAGGTTACGCGAGTAGCCGCTAACGGTGAGGGTGCCGCCCACGGAAGCCCCCGACCGGGGCTTGATGACGACCGTGTTGCCGTGCTCGGAAGGCGCTGACATTGCGAGGCTCGCGATGGACGGCTTGAAGTCCACCGCCAGGCGGGCTGGGTCGCGAAGCTCCAAAATTCTGTAGGTGAAAGCCTTCCGGGAGAGGATGTCGATGAACATGCCGCCCTCCGGCGCACGCACGACGTGGAAGTCTTTTAGCAACGTTCCTCCGAAGTCTCCGTCGGATACGCGAGTCGCGTCCACGGAAGGGAAGGTCACCCGCAAAAGGCCATCGCCTTTCGGGCTGGTCATGGTCCACTCGGGGACGCGCCGGACCGCCTTCTCTCCAGCGCCGAGGTCCACGACCACCCGCTCGTAGCCCTCGTGCTCTCCGAAACGCGCGGCCAGGATGCCGTCGGCTTCGAACCGCGACCCACCCCGCGCCTCCGGGGCGTCCGTGAACGGCGTCTCCTCGGCGGACACGTCGGGCTCCGCATCTTCCGAAGAGACCCCGGCGGTCGTCTCAGCGACGCTACCGGTCGTCCCGGACGCTTCGACCGTCTCACCCCCACC
>JACDDK010000093.1 GCA_013817025.1 Rubrobacter sp. | reverse complement strand
GGCGGGGTACACGGGGGCATTCGGATCGGATGGGCCGCCGGCGGCGTATGCGGATATTGGGTTCGCGGAGTGTGTGTTGTTGTGGGGGTCCAATACGGCTGACTGCCACCCAATCACCTTCGGAAGAATTCAGCAGCGCACCAAAGACCCCGCCGTCTCCGTAGTAGTGATAGACCCCCGCCGCACAGCCACCACCGAAATAGCCGACCTGCACTTGCGGATCAAACCTGGCACCGACCTCGCCCTGGCGAACGCCATGCTCCGGGTCTTGATAGACGAGAATTTCATCGACCGCGAGTTCGTCGAGCGCCGCACGAGCGGCTTCGGGGCGACGGCGAAGGTAGCCCGCGAATGGACGCCGAAGCGGGCGGCCCGCGTGTGCGGCGTAGACGTGAACAACATCGTCTGGGCGGCGCGAAAGTTCGGAGGGGCCAAAGCGGCCCTGACACTGTGGACGATGGGTGTCAACCAGAGCACCGTCGGGACGGCGAAGAACCGCGCCATCATCAACCTGCACCTCGCCACCGGCAACGTCGGGAAGCCGGGCGCGGGTCCGTTCAGCCTCACCGGACAGCCGAACGCGATGGGCGGCCGGGAGGTCGGCGGCCTCGCGCACCTGTTGCCCGGCTACCGTTTGATCCAGAACGAGCGGCACCGCCGCGAGGTTGAGGACGCGTGGCGCTTGAAGCCCGACACCATCTCCGAAAAGCCCGGCCTTCCAGCCACGGAAATGTTCCGGGCGCTGGACGAGGGCGACGCCAAGTTTCTGTGGGTCGCCGCGACAAACCCGGCCGCCTCCATGCCGGACCTCGCCCGCACGAGGCGCGCTTTAAGCAAAGCGTCATTCGTGGTCGTGCAGGACGCCTACCCTACGGAGACCACGGCTCTAGCGGACCTCGTGTTGCCGGCGGCTCAGTGGGGCGAGAAGGCCGGGACGATGACCAACTCCGAGCGGCGGGTGAGCCTCGTGGAGAAAGTCGTCGAGCCACCGGGCGAGGCGCGGGCGGACTGGGAGATCTTCGCCGGCGTCGCGCGCGCTTTGGGTTTCGGGAAACACTTCGCCTGGCGATCATCCGCCGGGATCTACGGCGAGTACGTGGAGTTGACCCGCGGCACGGTCGCCGACGTAACGGGGCTCTCGCACGAGAGGTTGCGGCGCAGCCCCGTGCAGTGGCCGGTGCCGGACAACCTTTACGACGACGAGGTGCCGTTCGGCAGGTTCGTGCGGATTATGGAGCGCGACGCCGAGCATCCCGGCACGCCCCGGCTCTACACGGACAAGAAGTTCAACACGCCCGACCGCCGGGCGCGCTTCGAGCCGACGCCGCACGAACCTTTGCACGAACCACCCGGCGAGGAGTACCCGCTCACGCTCTCCAACGGTCGCGTAAAGAACCAGTGGCACACGATGACTCGCACCGGGCGCTCCAAGAAACTGATGAAGGGCCTCGAAGACGGCCCGTTCGTCGAGGTACACTCGGAGGCCGCCGGAGAAGCGGGCTTAAAGAACGGCGAACAGGCGCTCATCTCCTCGTCGCGGGGCTCTTTCACCGCCCGAGTGGTCGTCACGGAAAACGTGGAGCCCGGCACAGTCTTCGCGCCGTTTCACTGGGGGGACCTCTGGACGGACGGCGGGAGTTTGAACAACGCGACCCACGACGCCGCGGACCCCATCAGCAAGCAGCCCGAGTTAAAAGGCGCGGCGGTGCGGCTGGCGCCGGTTGGCGGGAAACCGCGCGGCAAAGAGCAAGACCTGACGACGGCAAACAAATAATTCGTAGAGAGGCTTATACGTGAGCGAGCGTCTGAGAATAGTAGTGGTTGGAAACGGCAACGCCGGAGCGGCGCTGGTCGATAGTTTGCTGGCGAAGGATGCGGAAGGCGTCCACATAACGCTCTATGGCGGCGAGGAGGTTGGGACTTACGATAGAGTCCGACTCTCGGAGTACATGGCGGGTACGGTGGACCTCGAAAACCTCGGGATGCGGTCCGACGACTGGTACGAAGAGCAGAACGTGGACTTCCGACGCGGTGTGTTGGTCGAGCGGATCGACATCAAGGGGCAGAAGGTTCGGGGGGCCGATGGCGAGTGGGTCAATTACGACCGCTTGATCCTGGCGACCGGCTCGTCATCCTCGGTGCCGCCTATCGAGGGCCGCGATAAACGGGGAGTCTTCGTCTTTCGCACGGTTCGGGACGTGGAGGAGATGCTGGAGGCCGCACCCGAGAAGGCCGTCGTCATCGGTGGCGGGCTGCTGGGGCTGGAGGCGGCGTATGGATTGCTCACCCACGACGCCGAGGTAACGGTGTTGCATCGCTCCGGGCATCTGATGAACCAGCAGTTGGATCCCCCGGCGGGCCGAATGCTAAAAAACGAGATCGAAAAGCTGGGCGTCGGCGTGCGGGTGGAGGCGAACACCGAGGAGATCCTGGGCAACGGCAACGTCCAGGGCGTACGCCTCAAAACCGGCGAATTTCTGCCAACCGACATGGTAATCCTATGCACCGGCATCGTTCCGAACACCAGACCCGCCGGCCCATCCGGCATCCGGGTCAACAACGGCATCCTCGTGGACGAACACATGCGGACGAGCGCCGAAAACGTCTTCGCCGTCGGCGAATGCACGGAGTTCAACGGCCAGCTGATAGGCCTCGTCGCCCCGGCTCTCGAACAAGTCCGGGTCGTGGTGGACACGATCCTGGGCGGTGGCGAGACGAAGTACAAGGGCTCCGGTGCCGCCACCAAGCTCAAGGTCGCGGGCTTGGACCTGACCTCGGCGGGTGACGCTTATGGCAGGGACGAGGGGTGCGAGGCCATCGTAAGCTCCAACCCGCTCACGGGCGTGTATCGCAAGGCGGTGATCAAGGACGGTAGGATCACCGGCGTTGTCTTGCTCGGCGACGTGAGCGTCGGTCCCCAGCTCACCGATGCCGTAAAACGCGGCGCGGCCGCCGAAGAGGTGGCCGATTGGATCGTCGGCACGAGCGGCGACGTGGCCCCCCTCTCGCTCCCCGACGACGCTCAGGTCTGCGACTGCAACGGCATCTCCAAAGGCCAAATCGTTGCTACTATCCAGGACCTCGGCCTCAAGAAAGTCTCCGAGGTCGTCGCCGAAACGAAGGCCGGTACGTCTTGCGGGAGTTGCAAGCCGCTGGTCGGTCAGATCCTTCAGGAGGCCGCCGAGGACGTCGAGGAAGACAAGAGCTACCTGTGCAAGTGCCTGGAGCTAACCCACGACGACCTGAAGGGCATCGTGAGCGAGCGCGGCTTGCGGAGCGTTAGCGAGGTCGGCGAGGCGTGCGGTGCCGGTAAAGTCTGTTCGGATTGCAAGGTCGGCGTCACGTACATCGTTAGCGAGGTGAACGCCAACCGGCACCACGAGGAGCGCCACGGGCGGCACATCAACGACCGCGTCCACGCGAACATCCAGAACGACGGCACCTTCTCCATCGTGCCGCGAAGCTACGGCGGCGTTACGAGCCCGGAGCAACTCAGGAAAGTGGCGGACGTAGCGGAGAAGTACAACGCGCGCATGATCAAGATAACCGGCTCCCAACGTCTGGACATCCTCGGCGTTAAGAAAGAGGATTTACCGAAAGCCTGGGAAGACCTCGACATGCCGTCGGGCTTCGCGTACACGAAGGCGTTCCGACAGGTGAAGAGCTGCGTTGGCACGGATTTCTGCCGCTACGGTGTGGGCGATTCGACGAAGCTGGCCATAGACATGGAGAAGGAATTCGAGAACCTGTACACACCGGCGAAGGTGAAGATGGGTAGTTCCGGCTGTCCGCGCAACTGCGCGGAGTCGAGCGTGAAGGACATCGGCGCGATAGCCATCGAGGGTGGGTGGCAGATCTACGTCGGGGGCGCCGCCGGGATGGAGGTCCGCAAGGGCGACGTGCTCGCCACCGTCGAGACTAAAGAGGAGGCCAAAGACGTGATGATGGCGTTCATGCAGTTCTACCGCGAGAACGGACACTACAAAGAACGCACCTACGACTTCGTACCCCGCATCGGGCTGGACAACATCCGGGCGGTGGTGCTGGACGAATCATCCGGCGAACCGGAGCGGCTGCGAGAGCGGCTGAGGGAGGCGAAAGCGGCGACGAGCGACCCGTGGCTGGAGCGCCGGGAACCGGCGACGAAGAACCAGTTCGTCGGCGCGATAGGCCGCAAGTGAGCCGCTGGGTGGAGGTCTGCGCCGAAGAGGACGTGCCGCGCCTCGAAGGTCGGCGCGTCGTGATCGAGGGTTCCAACATCGGGATCTTCAACACCGAAGAGGGCTTCTTCGCCATCGGGGACGTGTGTCCGCACAAGGGAGGCCCGCTCTCGGACGGCGACGTGGCGGCGACCACCGTCTCGTGTCCCTTGCACGCCCGCAAGATCGAACTGAGAAGCGGCGAGGTGACGAACGACAGCCTCCCCGGCGTCCCGGCCTTTCCAGTCAAACTCGAAGACGGTAAAGTCTTCGTGGACGCGGAAGAGTTGTGCGTGAAACCGAGGATGAGAGGAGAAGCCGTCGCTTGAGTGAGGAGTTCCGGGAGATCCTGAAACAACGGGCGCGTGGCCCGTCGCATTTGGGCGAGTTGGACCCCGCGTCGTGCGAGCGGGCGATGGAGTTAATACTAGCTGGAGAAGCCACTCCGGCCCAGATCGGGGGCTTCCTGCTCGTGGGCCGGGCCGTCGGTGATTCCGCCGTCGAAACCGCCGCCTACACCCGCCCTATGCAATCGCTCACGAGGAAGATCGAAGTTCCGCCCGGCCCGCCGGTCATAACCGTAACCGGCGGCTTCGACGGCAAGCTCCGCACCTTCAACGTCGGGGCGGCGGCCTCGCTGGTCGCGGCGGCGGCTGGCGGTCGCACCTTGCTCCTCGGCAACGAGAACACGCCCCCGAAGGCCGGACGCACGGTCTTCGACGCCCTACGCGGACTCGGCGTCTCCGCGCCGCAAACCTTGAGCG
>JACDDK010000008.1 GCA_013817025.1 Rubrobacter sp. | reverse complement strand
GGAGGCAGGCTCGTGGCGATCACGTTCCACTCCGGCGAGGACCGGATGGTCAAGAGGTTTATAGTGGATCGCGCCGGGCGCTGCGTCTGTCCGCCCGAGGTCCCGGTGTGCGTGTGTGGGGAGGAGCCCACCCTTCGCAAGGGCAAGGTCCTCACGCCTTCGGAGAAGGAACTGGAGGAGAATCCCCGTAGCGCCTCGGCGCGGCTGCGGAGCGCGGTTCGGACTTCGGCACCGCTGGCGGAGACCGGGGGGGAGGTCTGATGGCGCTTCCGCGCTGGGAGCGCGAAACGGTGCGCTACACGCTGCCGGGGGCGCCGCCGCGCCGGGTGGCGAGTCCCGGACCGGGACGTTCGCCCCGGCGCTCGCCGGGCCGGTCGCGCAAGGAGGTCTTGCGGCGGCGCAGGATGCTTTTGTTGGTCGTGGTGCCGGTGTTGATGATGCTGGGGAGCGTCTACCTGCACACGGTCGCGGCGGGGCTCGGGGAGCGAGTGGCGGCCCTAGAAGAGCGGGTCGAACGCGCCGAGCTCGAAAAAGAGAGGTTGGATCTCAAGGCGACGGAGTTATCCGCGCCGGGGCGAATACAGAGCCTAGCCGAGGAGGATCTCGACATGGCGAGCCCCGGCGGCGGGGAGCTTGAAGTCTACGGTAAGGATGGGGAGGATGAGAAACAAAACCTGGGAGCGGAAGCCTCGAAGGGAGCCCGGTAGCTCGGAGCGACGCACGGCGGCATCCGGCAAGCAGCGGGGGGCGCAGGTAATCCCGTTCTCCGGGCGGCGTTCGGGGCGGGCCTATGGCCTCGCGTCCGGGGACGGCTCATACGGCAAGCCCATCGTCGGGCGAGGGCGGATTAAGGTGGTAATGGTCGCCGTGGCCGTGGCCGGAACTCTCCTCGGAGCGCGTGCCGCGCACCTGAGCTTCACGGACGCCTCGCGCTACGAAGCCATCGCCGAAGAGGCGGGCCTCACGCACGTCTCCCAGCAAACTCTAGTAGAGCGCGGCGACATACTAAGCGCCGACGGTCGAAAGCTCGCCACGAGCCTCAAAGCCGCCAACATCATCGCAACCCCGTATCAGGTTGAGGAGCCCGGAAAGACCGCCCGCTCAATGCACGAGGCGATAGAGGACGAGAAAGGTCCGAGCGTCTCCGATATAGAGTCGTCGCTCCGAAAGACGGACGCGAAGGGCTCTCCGGGTGGCTACAGTGTCGTGGCTACCGTGGACCCGGAGAGCGCCGCCAGGGTAATGGAACTCGGGCTCGCGGGGATAGACACCGTTCCGGCGGCGGATCGCGCGTACCCCGACGGGGCTGTCGCAAGCCAGTTGATCGGCCACCTCGGAGACTACGGGAAACCTTACGGCGGCGTCGAGGCTCGCTACGACGGGACTTTGAGCGCCGGCGACGACGTGCGCCTGACCATCGACGCGGCGGTTCAGCAGAAGCTCGAAAGCTCCCTGTCAAAAGCGATGGACGAATACGACGCGAAGAGCGCGATGGGCGTCGTGATGCGCGTGGACGACGGCGCGGTCGTAGCGCTTGCAAACTCCCCCGGCTACGACAACGCCGAATACACCGCGACCGACGCCGAGCTCCAGCGCGACCGCGTCCTCACCGACCCCTACGAGCCGGGCTCGACCTTCAAGCCCTTCACCTTCGCCGCCGCCCTCGAAGAAGGCGCGCTCTCGGAGTCCGACCCCTTCACCGTGCCGGACGAAATACTGGTGGCCGACCGTGTGATCCACGACTCCGAACCCCACGCCACAGAAACCATGTACCCGGAGGACATCCTTCAGAAGTCGTCCAACGTGGGGACCATCCAGATCGCGCAAGAGCTTGGTGGACAAACTCTGGACCGCTACATACGAGGCTTCGGGTTCGGTCAAAAAACCGGCGTGGACCTCTGGGGCGAGAACTCCGGGACAACGCTCCGCTACGAGGATTGGAGCGGCTCGTCCATCGGAAATATCCCAATAGGCCAGGGCCTGACGGCAACCCCGCTACAGCTTGCCGCCGCCTACGCGACGCTCGCCAACGGTGGCCTCGCGGTGGCGCCCCGCGTCAGCGGTGGCGTGGACCCCGAGGAAGGCCGCCAGCGGGTGATAAGCGAGCACACCTCCGCTATAGTACGCGGGATGCTCCAGAGCGTGGTCGAGCAGGGAACGGGCCGTTACGCCCAAATCCCCGGTTACAACGTAGCCGGCAAGACCGGCACCTCCCAGAAAGTAGACTCCGATACCGGCGTCTACGGCGAGGAGTACGTCTCGTCCTTCGTCGGCTTCGCACCCGTCAGCGACCCCGAGTTCGTCACCCTCATCGTGGTGGACGAACCGCAAGAATCCATCTGGGGCGAACGGGTCGCCGCCCCCGCCTTCGCCGAAGTGATGGACTTCACCCTCCAGTACTTCAACGTGCCGCCGGACCACACCGAAGAAGTTACCCGATGAAACCACTTACCCTCCAGGAAGCCGCCGCCGTACTAGGCGCGACGCTCTCCAACGCCGATGGCGATTCCGTGGCGCGGGGCGTGGCCGTAGACTCCCGCGCGGTGCGCGAGGGCGACCTGTTCTTCGCGCTGCGCGGCGCAACCGATGGCGCGGACTTCGCCCCTGACGCGGCTTCGCGGGGCGCGGTGGCCGCCGTGGCTACGCGGCCCCTCGAAGTTCCGACGCTCGTCGTCGAAGACCCGCTCGAAGCCCTGACGACGCTGGCGCGCTGGAATCTCCAAGTGGACAACGCTCCGGTTATCGTGGGGATCACGGGTAGCGTTGGGAAGACTACTACGAAGGATGCTCTCGCTACCATACTTAGGTCCGCTGGAAGGAAGGTTTCGGCGACGGAGGGGAATTTCAACAACGAGATCGGTCTTCCACTCACCGTGCTCGCCGCGCCCGAGAGCACCGAAGTCCTAGTCTTGGAGATGGGCGCGACCCACGCTGGAGACATCCGGCACCTCTGCGGGATCGCCCCGCCGCAGATCGGCATTCTCACCGCCGTCTCGCCAGTCCACCTGGACTCTTTCGGCTCACTCGAAGCCCTGGCGGCCGCTAAGGGCGAGTTGGCGCGGTGCGTCGCCGAGGATGGCGCTTTCGTGCATCCCGCCGGAGTCCCGGAGAATGCCCGTGGCATGGACAGGACTTTCGGGCGGCGCGTGTCCTTCGCCCGCGAGGCTGGCGATGGCGTGGAGCTGTGGGCCTCGGGGGTCGAGGAGCGGGAGGATGGCCTGCGCTTCGTGGCTCACCTCGAGGATGTCTCGGCGGAGGTCCACTCGCCGGTCTTTGGGACGCATCTCGTGGCGCCCTTGTTGGCGGCTATGGGTGGTGGTGTTGCGCTCGGGTTGACTATTGAGGAGTGCGCCGCCGGGCTGGCGCGGCTCAAGCGGGCCGGACTTCGGGGTGAGGTTTACAGGCTGCGCGACGACATTCTCGTGTACGACGACTCGTACAATGCCTCGCCGGTGGCGATGGCCGCCGTGTTGCGCTACGGAGCCGAGAACGCCGCGCAGCATGGGCGCAGGCTCGTGGCGGTGCTCGGCGGTATGTTCGAGCTCGGCCCCGGCGCTCGGGAGTACCACCGCGAGATCGGCACCCTAGCCGACGGCTTCGGCGTTGACGTGCTCGTCTGCGTTGGAGACGAAGCCCGGTGGTACGCCGATACCTTCACCGGAGAGACCCGGACCCACGAGTCCGCCGAAGCCGCCGCGGATGCGCTCGAAACGACGTTGCTCCCCGGAGATTACGTTATAGTCAAGGGTTCGAGGGGTGTTCATCTCGATGTCCTGACCCGTAGGTTGAGGGAGAGTTTAGCTCTTGTTTAGCGTCATACTTGGAGCGGCGGTGGCGTTTCTGGTGACGGTGGCGCTCGGGTCGCGGTTCATAGTCTTTTTGCAGACGCGCAAGTTTGGGCAGTTCGTGCGGGAGGAGGGGCCTCAGACACATTTGATCAAGGCTGGTACTCCCACTATGGGCGGTGTGGTGATGCTGATGGGGCTTTTGGCGGCCCTGGTCGTGGTAGCCCGGCCAAACGTGGCGACGCTCACGACGCTGCTCTTGGTCGGTTCGGTAGCGGGCGTCGGGCTCTACGACGACTGGCAGAAGATCTCCAAGCGCCGGAGCGAGGGCTTGAGTGCCCGCTATAAGTTTCTGTTGCTCACGCTCACGGTCGTGGTGGCCGATGTTTTGGCGTTGCGGTACGTGGGGGTTACGCAGAATATTATCGTGCCGGGGATCGACGCCAATCTGATGCTTGGGCCGGGGATTTTAGGGATCGCGCTGTTCAGCATCTTTCTGCTGCTCGTGATCGCGGGTACCACCAACGCCGTCAACCTGACCGACGGGCTGGACGGGCTCGCGGCGGGGGCCGGCGGGATCTCGTTGTTGACGTACACCGCGATCTCGTTTCTCGAGCGCCAGTATGACGTGGCGATAATCTGCGGTGCGATGGTTGGGGCGCTCATCGGGTTTCTCTGGTACAACGCGCATCCGGCGGAGGTCTTTATGGGCGATACGGGCTCCCTGGCTATCGGGGGCGTGCTCGCGGCGGCGGCTATTTTCACCAAGACGGAGATGCTGTTGCCGATCATCGGCGGGCTGTTCGTTATAGAGGCGCTCTCCGTGATGATCCAGTACGCCGTGTGGCGGTTGAGCGGTCGCAAGCGCCGGGTCTTCAAGATGGCCCCGATCCATCACCACTTCGAGATGAGCGGCTGGGAGGAGAACAAGATCGTGGTGCGGTTCTGGATCCTCCAGTCCGCCTTCGCCGCCGCCGGGTTCGTCCTCTACTACTTCTTCCTCTACAACTCGTGAAGACCCTCGTCTACGGCCTCGGTGAATCAGGCATAGCCGCCGCGAAAGCTCTGACGGCTCGCAACGAGAAGATCCGGGCCGCCGACGCCGGCAACTCCGAAAAGCTACGCTCCACCCTGAGAGATCTGGGCGTCGAAGGCAGCGTCGGCGCCGGTCTCGTAGTCCTGGACGGTGTCGATCGGGTCGTCGCGAGTCCCGGTATTCGGCCAGCCGATCCCGTCTTGACTGCCGCCGAGGAGCGCGGCATTCCGGTTGTCTCGGAGATCGCGCTTGGGCTGGAGTTACTCGGGGATGTACCCACGGTCGCCGTGACGGGTACCAATGGCAAGACGACGGTGGTCGATATGATCCAGCACGTCCTCGAAGCCTCGAACACGCCGCACACCGTCGCCGGAAACTCTTGGCGAGCCCTGACCGGATGCCTGGAAGACGTAGCGAAAACCGGCTTGCTCATCCTCGAAGTCTCGTCGTTCCAGCTTCACTACATGAACAAACCCGGCTTCGACATAGCGGCGCTTCTCAACGTCCGGCCCGATCACCTGAATTGGCACGCCTCGTTCGACGAATACGCGGCGGACAAACTGCGGATCTTCGACGGCCAAAACGAAAAAGACCTCGCGCTAGTGAGCGCCGAAGACCCGACCGGAAAAGAAGCCGCCGCCCGGATGCTAACCGAAACCATCACCATCGGCGGATCGGAGACCGCCGTCGTCGAAGGTGAACTCTTGCTGCGGGGCGCGCCGCTTGCAAGGGTGGAAGACCTACAGTTTGCCGGTCGACACAACCACGAAAACGCGCTCTTCGCCGCCGCCGTGGCGCAAAGGCTCGGTGTTTCGGTGGAGGATATTGGTGCCGCGCTGCGGAGCTACCGGCTAAAACCGCATCGGATGGAGGTGGTCGCGGATTCGGACGGTGTGGTGTTCATCGACGACTCCAAAGCCACGAACCCGGCGGCGGTCGCGGCGGCGTTGGGCGGTTTCGAGAGGCCGGTCGTCTTGATTCTCGGTGGCTCCGAGAAGGAGACGGACTTCGCGGAGATCATACCGGCCCTGAAATACTGCCGGGCCGCTATCTGTCAGGGCGAGGCGGGACCGCGGATCGCTCACTACCTGCGGGAGCGGTGGGATGTGGACAAAGTCTATGTGGAGCCGGACCTGCCTTCGGCGGTCGCGGCGGCGTGGGAGCTGGCTCGGCGGGGGGACGCGGTGTTGCTCTCGCCGGGATGCGCGAGCTTCGACCAGTTCGCCGGGTACGCCGATCGTGGCGAGGTGTTCGCCCGGCTCGCCTCATCGGCCGGCGGGGACGCCGTTGCGCGGTGACGTCGGTGCGCGCGAATATCTTTCTTTTGTCCGTGGGGCTGGCGCTCCTCGGGCTGGTGATGGTGTACTCGGCGACGTACCGGGACTACAGCGAGGTCTATTTGTGGACTCGTCTCGGACACCTGGCGCTAGGACTCGGAGCGTTCGCGTTGGTGAGCTGCGTGCGCTACACATCCTGGCGCAAAGCCGCTCCGGTGCTTTACCTGTTGGTGCTCGCGGTCCTCGTGCTGGTGCTCGTGCCGGGCTTCGGGAAAGAAGTCGGCGGGGCGCGCCGCTGGTTCGACCTCGGGCCGTTGAGCCTGCAACCGGCGGAGTTCGCAAAGCTCGTCGCGGTGTTGGTGACGGCCTGCGCGGTCGCCCGGCTCCCCCGAGGCGCGGGCCTGCCGCTGAAGCCGCTCGCAGCCGTCGGGGTGTTGTTTCTGCTGGTCTTTGTAGAGCCGGACTTCGGGACTTCGGTGGTGTTGCTCTCAGGGGTCGTCGGGGCGCTGTGGGCCTCGGAGCTTGCGACGCGCTCGTTGCTGGTGTCGGGCGCTTTGGGGTTTGTGGTGCTAGTAGGGATGATGCTGGCGGCACCTTATCGGCGAGCGAGGTTTATGGTCTTTCTCGACCCGTGGGCTCAGGCGGATGGTTCCGGGTACCAGATCGTTCAGTCGCTCGTGACTATAAAAGCCGGTGGGGTGTTCGGCGCCGGGGCCGGGGCCGGAGCGCAGGGACCGGCGGTACCCGAGATCGGCACGGACATGATGTTCGCGCTCGTCGGGGAGGAGTTGGGATTGCTCGGGATGGTGGCCGTGATACTGGCCTTCGTCTACCTCGTGCTGTCCGGGTTCAAGATATCGCTTTCAGCCCCGACGGTGATGGCTCGGTGTGTGGCGGCGGGCCTCTCCACCATGTTCGCCGTGCAGGCGACCTTCAACATCGGTGCCGCGATGGGCGTCTTGCCGCTCGCCGGAATGACGCTGCCGTTCATCAGCTACGGCGGGTCGAGCCTGATCGTCTGCTTCGCGGCGGTGGGAGCCCTATATCGGATATCGAAGGACAGCGAGCGTGCCCGTGAGATCACCCCAAAGCCCCGCGCCACGAATACTAATAGCCGGCGGCGGTACGGGCGGACACGCGATCCCCGCGCTCTGCGTGGCCGATAGCCTCCGCGCCCGCGGCGCGACCGTGGAGTTCATCGGCTCGGAATCCGGCATAGAATCCCGCCTCGCCCCCGAAGCCGGTTTCCACATCCACCGCCTCCCCCTGACCGGCCTGGCCGGAAATCCTCTCGCCCGCGCCAAAGCCCTAACCCTCTTCGCCCACGCCGTTTTTACTTGTAAACGCATAATACAAAACTTCGAGCCGGGGGCGGTATTGGGAGTTGGGGGATACGCGAGTGCTCCGGCGGTGATATCGGCCCGCGCCTTGAAGGTCCCGACGTTCTTGCACGAGCAGAACTCCGTCCCTGGTCGCGTCAACCGCTTCGCCAGCCGGTTCACGAAAGAGGTGCTGGTGACTTTTCCGGCGGCGCGGGAGAGCTTGCGTGGCGCGACGTGGGTCGGGATGCCGACGCGCGGGGAGTTCTTCGAGGCGGACAAGGCGGCGGCGTTGCGGGAGCTCGGGTTGGATCCTCCGGTGGTGCTCATCTTCGGGGGGAGTGGCGGGGCGTTGAAGATAAACCTCGCCGCCGCCGAGGCTTTCAGAGATTCGATGGAATATACGGTCGTCCAGATCGCCGGTCGCCGGGATTTCCCAAAACTCTCGACCGAAAACCCCCGGCACCGCATATTGGAGTACGTGGACGACATCTGGCGCTACGTGGCGGCGGCGGACGTGGTCGTTATTCGCTCGGGGGCGGGTTCGTTGTTCGACACCGCCGCCGCCGGGCGGCCCGCGATCCTGATACCCTTCCCCTTTGCGACCGGAGACCATCAGCTCCATAACGCCCGCTACTTCACCGAGAAGGCTGCGGCCGAGTTGATGCCGGACTCCGAGGTGGACGCGCATAACCTGCGCGAACGCATCGAAAACCTGTTGAACGACACCCAACGCCGGGAGGAACTAGCCGAGCGCATGAAATCGCTCGCGACACCCGGCGCGGCGGACGCGGTGGCCGAGAGGCTACTCGCCGCGAGCAAGGAGGAAACCAGATGAAGATACACATGATCGGCATCGGCGGCGCGGGAATGAGCGGCATAGCCAAAGTCCTAAAAGCCCGCGGCCACACCGTAACCGGCTCGGACCTAAAGGAGTCCAGCTACACGCGGGCGCTCGAAAGCGAAGGGATACTCGTCTATATAGGACACGCCTCGCATCAAGTGGGTGACGTGGATCAAGTCGTAACATCCACCGCCATCCCGCCAACGAACCTCGAATACCTCGAAGCCCAGCGCCGTTCCATCCCCATCATCCCGCGCGCCGTCGCCCTCGCTTCGATCCTGGTGGACGCCCGCGGCATCGCCGTGGCCGGTACCCACGGCAAGACCACCACCACCAGCATGACCACCCACGTCCTACGGGCTTTGGGCGAGAGCCCAACCGCGCTCGTTGGCGGCGAGCTCAACGACATCGGCAGCAACGTCGTCGAGGGCGAGTCGGACATCGTAGTCGCCGAGGCCGACGAGTCCGACCGCTCGTTGTTGTATCTGCGGCCCACCGCCGCCGTCATAACCAACGTCGAGTTCGATCACCCGGACTTCTACTCGTCTCTCGAAGACGTGATGGAGACCTTCGAGAAATTCGTCGCGTCACTCCCCACAGGCGGCCACCTCGTCACCTGGGCCGACGACTCCTGCTGCGTCCAACTCGCGGCGAACGCGCCCTGCGCCGTCACGACCTATGGCATTGACGCCGGAGACCTGCGCGCCGAAGTGCTGTCCGCTAACTCCTACAGGCTCTTCGAGGACGGACGGGAGCGCGGGGTCGTTGAGCTTGGGGTCTTTGGGCGGCACAACATCTTGAATTCTTTGGCGGCGGCGGGCGTGGCGCGATGGCTCGGCCACGATGCTTTCGAGGCCGCTAGCACTTTGCACGACTTCGGTGGTGTGCGGCGCAGGTTTCAGTTCAAGGGCGAACGTCTGGAGGTGCGCGTGATCGACGACTACGCGCACCATCCCACCGAGCTGTCCGCGACGCTGGATGCGGCTCGGGCGACGGTCGCTCCGGGGGGACGGGTGATCGCGGTCTTCCAGCCCCACCGGTACTCGCGCACCCGTCAGTTCCATCGGGAGTTCGGAGAGGCGTTTTCCGTGGCGGACGCCGTCCTCATCACCGACGTGTACGGCGCTGGCGAGCTACCCCAACCCGGCGTGAATGGAAAGCTGATCGTGGACGCCATTTGCGAAACCCGCAGCCATCCGGACGTCTACTACATCCCCGAACAAAACGCCATCCCGAGCGTCCTAGGCCAGATCTCCCAAAGGGGCGACACCGTCCTTACGATGGGTGCGGGCGACATCTCCCGAGCGGGCGAGGAGTTTCTCGCTTTATCGGAGAACCGGAGCTGACTCTGCGAAGGTTCCTTGGCGCGACCCTACTCTCCCTGGCCGTGGCCGCCATTACCGCCGGGGCTATATTCGTGACCTCGTACCTGATCTCACCCGTGACCGGCGTTCGCGTCGAGGGCAACCGAATGTTCCCCGCCGCCGACGCCTGGGAGGCCATCCCCGACCACGCTAGCCTCCTCACACTCAACACGAAGAGCGTCGAGCGCGAAATAGAGTCTAATCTTTGGGTAGAGGGTACGGAGGTGACCAAGAATTGGGATTCAGGTATAGTTACGGTTCAGGTTGAGGAACGGGCTGCCGTGATGGATGCGGAACTCGCCGGGCGTCGAGCTATCTTCGCGCTCGACGGAACAGAGCTTCCGGGGCTCGGGGGAGCGAGTCTCGGGAGTGTGAGGCTGGACGGTGACCAGTTGGAGGACATCTTGAAGAGCGGGAAGGTCCTACGGGACAACGGAGTTTCTTTGGACTCCATAGACGCGGTGGATGCCGGGGGTATTCGGGCGACCGTGGAGGGCCGTTCGGTTGTGTTTGGCGGCGTGGTCCGAGCGGGGCAGGCGCGGGCTTTGCCCGGCGTCATGGACCGTCATCCGGACGCGCCATTGTTCGATCTCCGCTCGCCGGAGAGGATCGTCGTCGGCGAGCGGAACGGTTAGCGAGTACGGTTCGTGGCACAGCCCCTCGTCTACGGCATCGACGTCGGCACGACCAAGATCGTGGCCATAGCCGGGCGCGTGAACGCCCGACGGGACGCCGTCGAGGTAGTCTCCATCGGCGAAGCGCCGAGCCGGGGCCTCAAGCGCGGCGTGGTCGTGGACCGCGAGGCGGCGGCCGATTCCGTGGCCGAGGCGGTGGAGGCCTGTGGGCTTCGCGGGCAGCGCGTCAGCGTCGGTATCGCGGGCAGCCACATCTCTTCGTTCAACACCGAGGTTACGCTCCTCAACCGCGGTCGGAACCTCACCATAACGGAGCGTTTCGCCCGCAAGCTGGAGCAGGAAGCTCGGGAAGTAGAGGACCTTCAAGAGGATGAGCGCGTAATACACGTCGTCCCGCGCGGCTACGTCCTCGACGGCGCGGAGGGCGTAAAGAGACCGGTGGGGTTGGCGGCTCGCAAAGTAACGATGCGGGCGCACGTCGTGAGTGGGGCCGTCTCTAGCATTCAGAACTTGCTCCGCGCCGTCGAGGACGCGGGCGTTACCGTGGGACGTGTGGTGCTCGAACCGCTGGCCTCCGCGGAGGCTTGCCTCACCGCGTCCGACCGCGACAACGGCGTCGTGCTGTTGGATGTCGGGGGTGGCACGACGGATATTGCGACCTTCCTGAAAGGTGCGTTGACGCATACGGCGGTCATCCCGATCGGGGGCGAGAGCTTCACTTCGGATCTGTCCTACGGGCTCAAGATCCCGCACGCGGACGCCGAGGCGCTGAAGATCAAGTACGGAACCGTTCTTTCGGGAGCGGTGGATTCGGTGGCTGCCGTTCCGTTCGGGGGGACGCACTACAACGCCAGTTTTATGAGCCAGATCCTGGAGTACCGAGCCCGCGAAATTCTGGACTACACTCGCGAGTCTCTGAACGAGGCTCGGGTACGAGACCAGGCTCCCGGCGGCGCCGTCTTGACCGGCGGAGGCTCCCTTTTGGACGGGATGCCGGAGCTTGCGGAGACTGTCCTGGGAATGCGGGCGCGAACCGCCGCGCCAACACGTATAAAGGGTAACAATAAACCTGTACTAAAACCTCAGTATGCAACGGCTGTTGGTCTGCTATACTTCGGCGCGAAAAACGGTCACTCTGGACCAAAGGGTAAAGGCGGTGGCGCGAGTAGTATTAGCGGCATCGTTTCGGCGGTCAGGAGTTGGTTCCGGGGTGGATAGGTTGCTGGTGTCGGGAGAGAGTAGGCGACGGAGGGCTAGAGAGGTATGTTGGACGCGGGAACGAATTATCTGGCGGTAATAAAAGTAGTCGGTATCGGGGGCGGTGGGACCAACGGGGTCAACCGTATGATCAACTCCGGTTTGCAGGGCGTGGAGTTCATCGCGATCAACACGGATGCTCAAGCGCTGCAGATGTGCGACGCGGACCAGAAGATCCACATCGGCGAGAAGCTGACGCGGGGTCTGGGGGCGGGGGCCGACCCGAAGATCGGGATGGAGGCGGCTGAGGAGAACAAGTCCGAGATCGAGGAGTCCCTTCGCGGGGCGGATATGGTCTTCGTGACGGCGGGCAAGGGCGGCGGCACCGGCACGGGCGCGGCGCCGGTCGTAGCCAAGATCGCGCGGGACTCCGGCGCTCTTACTGTGGGGGTCGTTACGCGACCGTTCGCGTTCGAGGGTCGGCGGCGTTCGACGTATGCCGAGGAGGGCATCAAGCGCCTCAAGGAGAACGTGGACTCGCTCATCATCATCCCGAACGACCGGCTGCTTCAGGTAGCCGAGAAGCGCACCAGCATGATGGACGCCTTCAAGATGGCCGACGACGTGTTGCGCAAGGGCGTGCAGGGGATCACGGACCTCATCACGGTACCGGGTCTCATCAACCTGGACTTCGCGGACGTTCGGACCATCATGTCCAACTCGGGTTCGGCGCTCATGGGCATCGGCGAGTCCAGCAGCGAGAACCGCGGATCGGAGGCGGCGAAGGCCGCTATATCGAGCCCGCTGCTAGAGGCGAGCATTGACGGTGCGACCGGGATCATCCTGAACATCACCGGCGGGACGGATCTCGGCCTGTTCGAGGTGAACGAAGCGGCGGAGATCGTCCACAACGCCGCGCACCAGGACGCTAACCTGATCTTCGGCGCGGTCGTCGACGAGGGCTACGGAGAGCGTGTGAGCGTGACCGTTATCGCCACCGGCTTCGACCAGCGCCTGGCCGTCCAGCGTCGCGGCGAGCGCGCACCGATGGACCAGCCAACGCCGTCGCCTCAGCAAGAGGACTCCCCGCCGCGTCAGGATGACGGCGACGTCCTCGACATCCCAGCGTTTCTGCGGCGGCGGTAGCCCGCCACGACCAACGTGCCTAAAGCTCCCACCCGCACCGACGCGGCCTTCCCCCTCATCGACGGGGGGAAGGCCCGTCTCGTTCGTGGACTGGGCGGCGCGGTGTACGCAACACCCGACCCGGAGCCCACGGGCGCGTGGGTTGGGTTCTTTACTCGACGGGGCGGCGTATCGGAGGCGCCCTTCGATAGCCTCAACGTCTCGACCAAAGTTGGCGACGCGCCCGCCGCCGTCGAAGAGAACCTCGCCAGGATACGAGCCTCGATGGACGACGCGCCCACCGCCTGGGTGAAGCAAGTCGCCGGTGACACGGTTCTGCGGGTGAACGAGAGTGGCTTTGCCGGAGAGGCCGACGCGCTGATTACTTCGCGGGAGGATTTGGCGCTCGTCGTGGCGGTCGCGGATTGCGTGCCGGTCGCGCTGGTGGGCGGAGACACTGTCGGGATGATTCATTCCGGTTGGCGGGGGACGCTCGCTGGGGTCTCGGGCAAGGCCGTTCGGCGGATGAGCGGAGACGGCTCGGCGGAAGCCGGGATCCCGGCTTCCGAGGTCACGGCTTACATAGGACCGTGTATCCGGCGGTGTTGCTACGAAGTCTCCGAAGAGTTGGCAGCGGAGTTCGCGCGGCGGTTCGGGGCAGGCGTCATCGACGGGCGCAACCTTTCGTTGCCGGAGGCTATCCGGTTGGATCTCGAACAGGCGGGTGTCGAACGGATCGTCGACCTCGAACTATGTACCGGGTGTCGACCGGGCTTGTTCTACTCCCACCGCAAGCAGAAGCCGCACACGGGCCGCAACCTGGCTGCGGTCGTCCGGCGGGGCGCATGAGCACGTCCGTAACGGAGGCCGTGGTTCGGGACCGGCTCTCTCGCGTGCGGGAAGAGGTAGATGCGACGCTCGAACGCGCGGGACGCGAGCCGGGCGAGGTGAGGCTATTGGTGGCAAGCAAGTACTACACGCCGGAGCAGATGCGGATGCTGCAAGAACTCGGCGTGGATCTAGTGGGAGAGAACCGGGCGGAGGATTTGATCTCCAAGCAGGAAGCTTCCCCCGACGCTTTCGAGTGGCACTTCATCGGGCATTTGCAGCGCCGGAAGGTCAAAGACGTGGTGTCGCGGGTCGGTTTGATCCACTCGGTCGATTCGGTGCGATTGGTCGAAGAGTTGGCTAAGCGAGCGCCGGAGGACGGCGTCGAGGTGCTTTTGCAACTCAACGTCAGCGGTGAGGAATCCAAGTATGGCGCACGGGAGGAAGAGATCGAAGGGTTGCTCCAGGCGGCGGTGGAGACTGGTGGAAAGGTGCGGGCTCGGGGGTTGATGACCATAGCGCCACTGGTTGAAGACGCGGAGGAAGTACGTTACGTTTTTGCGAAATTACGTTCGATCCGTGATAGGCTTATTCGCGTTTGGAGCCCGCATTTCGATCTCTCGGAGCTTTCCATGGGAATGAGCGGAGACTACGTCGTGGCCGTCGAAGAAGGTGCCACGATTGTAAGGATCGGGCGGACGCTGATCGAGGAGGATAGCCCGTGAGGAGTCAAGATGGGAGTTAGAGATCGTCTGGATAGCATTGCGGCCTGGTTCGGCTTTGGTGTCGACGATGACGATTACTACGACGAGGAAGAGGAAGAGAACCACCGCCAAAGAGGCGGCGCTAACAGTTCCCATAACTCGGAGCCGGGTCCGGCGGTGAGGCGTCTCGGACGAACGGAGCGTTCTTCGGCTTTCGGCACCTCCCTCGGTGACCTCTTCGGTAGCGAAGGCCCGAACCGCGAGCGTTACGGAAGCGGCGGTGGCGGTCAGCCCGCGCACCTGCGCGCCGTGCCGGACCAACGCCCGACCAAGGTGAGCGTTCTCGAACCTTCGTCGTTCAACGACGCGCAGGCTTTGGCGGACCGCTTCAAGCGCCAGCAGCCGGTCATACTCAATTTGCAGAGTGTGGACGGGGATCTCAGCCGCCGGATGGTGGACTTCTGCGCGGGCCTGACGTACGCGATGGACGGCAACATACAGACGGTTGCGAACCGCGTGTTCTTGTTGACGCCGCAGAACGTCGAGGTAAGCGCCGAGGAGCGCAAGGCGCTCGCGGAGAAGGCGTTCTTCAACCAACTCTAGGAAATTTCCGGGAAGCGTGGCCGCACCGAGGGGGAGTTTGAAAAGAGTAGGAGTAATCGGCGCGGGTAAGATCGGGGGTTCTCTCCTGGTGCGCCTCGCCGCCGCCGAAGACTACGACCTCGGCGTAAGCGACGTCCACGAAGAGCAACTGCGCCCCTACGCCGAAAAGTACGGTATCCGCACAACGTCCTCGAACCGCGAACTGGCCGAATCGAGCGATTTGCTGATCGTAGCCGTCAAGCCGTGGGACGTGGGCTGGGTTCTGGATGAAGTGTCGCCGGCTCTTGGGAATGGGAAGGCCGTGGCGAGCGTGGCGGCGGGCGTGACGATAAACGCTATTCAGGAGAGGTTGCCAGCGGGGACGCCGGTGTTGCGCGTGATGCCGAACGTGTGCGCTTCGGTGGGGCTTGGATCGGCGGTGGTTACGGCCAACGAGGCCGGACGGGCTATGTTGCCGATGGTCATGGAGATCTTCCGTCACGTCGGCGAGGCGATGGAGTTGCCCGAGCGTCTGTTCGACGCGGCGACGGCGCTTCACGGGTCGGGGCCGGCCTACGTGGCGCTGTTCGCGGACGCTCTTATTCAGGCCGGGGTGCGCGAGGGGATACCTCGGGACGTGGCGCGGCGGTTGGTGATCGGCACTATAGAAGGGACGGCGGTGTTGTTGAAGGACCGGAGCGCGCATCAGGTGCGCGACGAGGTGATGACGCCGGGCGGTACGACGGCGGCGGCGTTTGTGGCGATGGAGAAGGCGGGATTTGTGGGGGCTGTATACGATGGGGTCAACGCGGCGGCGGAGCAGTCGCGGGGGCTCGGACGATGACGGGGCTTCCGGAGTTCGGGTACGGCATCGGGGCATTGTTGTTGGGGGTTGTGGATTATGGATACTGGATCCTGTTTGGGTTCATCATCGCCAGCATTTTGATCGGGTGGCTGCCGGGGTATCCGTCGAGTGCGTTCTTTCAGGCGTTGTTCGACGCGGTGCAGGCGGTTACGCAGCCGATACTCGGGCCTATCCGGGCGCGGTTGCCGGTCTTGCGGATCGGGGCTCTGGGTATAGACCTCTCGCCGCTGGTCGCGATAATAGGGCTCGCCATCGCGCACAGTTTGTTAGAGATCGTTATAGGAGAGTTT
>JACDDK010000092.1 GCA_013817025.1 Rubrobacter sp. | reverse complement strand
CCGACCCGCGCTCGGACGCCATCGAATCCAACGATCCCGAGAACAAAAGAAAGAACGTCGGCAAGCTCGTTGGGATCGGGCTGGTGCTGGTGGCGGTCGTAGTGGTGGCGCGGCTCACAGGGCTCTCGGAGTACGTTGGTTTGGATGGGTTGAACCGGCTGCGGGGTTGGATCCTCGGTTTCGGAGTGATCGCGCCCGTTGTTTTCATCCTGCTCTACGCGGTCGCCACGGTGGCGTTCCTGCCCGGTACACCGTTGTCGTTGTTAGCGGGGTTGGTCTTCGGGCCGGTGTTCGGGACTCTGTGGGTCGTGATCGGGGCTACCATCGGCGCGACGCTGGCTTTTCTGATCGGGCGTTATGCGGCGCGCGGCCTCGTCGAGGGCTGGACGGCGAACAACGAGCGCGTCCGCAAGCTGGACGAGGGCGTGGAGAAACAGGGCTGGCGGATGCTGTTGATCACACGGCTCGTGCCGCTGTTCCCGTTTAACTTGCAGAACTACGCCTACGGCCTGACCAAGATCGGCTTCGGCGTCTACGTCGGCCTCACGGCGGTCTGCATCATCCCCGGAGCGGCAGTGTACGCCTTCGCGGGAGGTTCGCTGGCGAACGCCCAGAAGGACCCAACGAGCACGTTCATCTACCTCGGCGTGGCGGCGGTCGTATTCGTCGTCATCTCCCTGATACCTGGTTGGATCCAGAAGCGTAACGAGAGCTAAGCCACCATGCTCGCCACCCCCGACAACGAAACCACCGAAACGGTCGTCGGGTCTTTTCCGCAGCGGCACGGGCGCAAGCTCGTATCTAGCTATCTCAAAAACCGCGATAAAGAGGAGGACAACCATGATGCGACGACTGATGCGTAGCAAGCTTTTCTGGGGGCTCGGAGCCCTGGCGGTCGCCGCCAGCCTGTACCTGGCCCTGGGCGTCTTCGGGGTCCAGACGCTCTTTCAGGAGAACGAGGTCAACGAAGACTTTGAAGTCGCCGCCGATCCCTCCCCCGAGAAAAAGACCCCCGACGCCGAGGACCCGGAAAGCAAACCCGCATCCGAAACCACGATGACGGACTCCGGCACCGAAGAGAAACAAGAGAGAAAAGAGGACGAGAAGCCCGTTGCCGGGGAAGCGGATAAAGAGGAACCGGCGGGTCCGGTCGCGGTATCCTCCGGGGAGTTTCATCCCGTGGACCATGCGGGAACGGGGATGGCCACCGTCTATCGCCAGACTAACGGCACGCACGTGTTGCGGCTGGAGGGGTTGAACGTCGAGAACGGCCCGGATCTGTACGTCTACGCTATCGCCGCCCTCGACGCCACGGACGAGACGGCGGCGCTGAAGGCCGGGTTCGTGAGCGCGGGCCAACTCAAGGGCAACGTGGGCAACCAGACTTACGAGTTGCCTCCCGACTACAACCCCGATACGCACCGTGCGATCTCGGTCTGGTGCAAACGCTTTACCTCGAACTTCGCAACCGCACCCCTGACGTAGACGTCTCATAGAAAAGAGATAACGAGTGACGAACCTCAAGACCGGCGATGTTTTCCCGGACTTCACGCTGCCGAACCATCGCGGCGTCCCGAAGACGCTCTCCACATTCACCCGGCCGAGCGTCATGGACGAGAAAATGGGCTTTCTCGACGGCTATCCGCTCATCCTAGTCTTCTCGCGGGGGTTCTTCTGCCCGCGGGACCAACAGCAGATGCGAGGGCTCGTTGGCTTTCAGGGCGAGCTTTCGGTCAACTACTGCAAGCTCGTGGTTGTGAACGCCGACCCGCCGATGGTCTCGGCGGCCTTCCGGGCAGGTCTGGGTGCGGAGTGGCCGTTTCTCTCCGATGAGAAGCGCGAGGTCATAAACAGCATAGGCATCCTGGACGAGACCGAGGGCGAGTACGCCTACCGTGCCCGGCCCTTCGCGTTCGTCCTGCATCCGGACCTGACGGTCCACAAGGTCTACGATGGCTGGTTCTTCGTTGGCCGTCCCACGGTCGAGGAGTTGCGCCACGACCTGCGCGCCATCATGCAAACGAACTCGAACTACGGCTACGAGGCTTTCAACACACCGCACGCCAAAAGCATCCGCATCCCGCAGCAGGAATGGGCCGACGGTGCGCCGACTCCGGGTGCGAACAGGCTAGCCGTCGCCCGCGGTCGGGTAAAATCGTTCGACTTGGCGTCGGGAAACGGTGAGATCTCGCGCGACGATGGCGAGGACGTGTTCTTTAACTTCACCGCCATCCCCGGCGAGGGCTACCGAACGATTAGGCCCGGTACGCCCGTCGAGTTCGAGGTCGTGGAACACGCGAACGGCCCAACCGCCCGCAACGTGCGTGAAAGGAGTACCTTATGAACCGCACGCGCACGGTAAAATATCCATACAAACGTCCAGGTAAGGAGAAGACATGAGGTTTCTATTCGACCGTCCCAAGCCCTCGATGGTAGCGCCCGAGGATGCGCTGGCCGGGCGCGACCGCCCGCCGTTCACCATCCCCGATAAGCACGCTGTCCTCGGCACGTCCATTCAGCCGCCGTTCCCCGAGACTATGGAGACAGCGGTCTTTGGTCTCGGCTGTTTCTGGGGCGCGGAGCGCATATTCTGGAAGCTCGACGGCGTCTACACCACAGCGGTCGGCTACGCGGGCGGCTACACGCCCAACCCGACCTACGAGGAGGTCTGTGGTGGTCGAACGGGGCATACGGAGGTCGTGCTGGTCGTCTTCGACCCCGCGAAGGTCTCTTACGAGCAGTTGCTCGCGACGTTCTGGGAGGGCCACGACCCCACGCAGAAAATGCGCCAGGGCAACGACGTAGGCACCCAGTACCGCTCGGCGGTCTACTACACGAACGACGAGCAGCGCGACGCCATCGAGAAGACCCGCGCCGCCTTCGAGAAGGAGTTGGCGAAGGCCAACTACGGGCCCGTCGCCACGGAGATAGCTCCGCTGGGCGAGTTCTACTATGCCGAGGACTACCACCAGCAGTACCTGCACAAAGTTCCGAACGGCTACTGTGGCCTCGGCGGGACCGGCGTGAGCTGCCCGGTCGGGCTCGGCGTCGACACGACCGCCGAGCTGGAGACGAACGGTGATCTCCGTCCGCTCCCGAGTAGTGACGATGAGTGGCGCGAGCGGCTCACGCCCGAGCAGTACGCGGTGCTGCGCGAGGCCGGGACCGAGCGGCCGTTCTCCGGCGAGTACGTGGACACCGACGATGACGGCCTTTACCACTGCGCGGCCTGCGGCAACCCGCTCTTCGACGGCGGGACCAAATTCCACTCCGGCACGGGCTGGCCGAGCTTCACCGAAGCCGTCTCGCCGGATGCGGTCGAGTTGATCCAAGACCGTTCGCACGGCATGATCCGCACCGAAGCCCGCTGCGCCCGCTGCCACTCGCACCTCGGTCACGTCTTCGACGACGGTCCCCGCGAGGCCGGCGGCCAGCGCTGGTGCATGAACAGCGCCGCCCTCGACCTGGAGCGCCGCTAGAGCATCAAACCTCGGAGAGTCTGTGCGGGCTCTCCGACGCGCCTCGCACGCTCCACGGGATCAGCCGGGGAGCGTGCCGGTGGCGGCTAACACAAAGTTATTTTTCAGACGGGAGCTTTACCATGAGCGAATCGCAACAGTACGACGCGGTCATTATCGGGTCGGGGCAAGGCGGCAATCCGCTGGCTAAGGCACTCGCCGCCGCCGGGCGCAAGACCGCCGTCATAGAGCGCGAGCACGCCGGTGGCACCTGCGTGAACGAGGGCTGCACGCCCACGAAGACGATGGTCGCCAGCGCCCGCGCCGCCTATATCGCCCGCCGCGCAGCCGACTACGGCGTCGAGACCGGCCCCGTGAGCGTGGACATGAGCGTCGTGCGGGGCCGCAAGCGGGACATTGTGGACAAGTTCCGAGGCGGCAACGAAAAGGGTCTCGAAAGCGCTGATAACCTCGACCTCATTATGGGCGAGGCACGGTTTATCGGGCCGAAGGAGTTGGAGATCCAGCTAAACGACGGCGGTACGCTCGAAATAGCCGCCGAGAATATTTTCATCAACGTCGGGGCGCGGCCTGGCGAGGTTCCGGTGGACGGGCTCGGCGCGGTGCCGTATCTGGACTCCACCTCGATCATGGAGCTTGACGAGGTGCCGGAGCACCTGATCGTCCTCGGCGGCGGCTACATCGGCCTTGAGTTCTCCCAGATGTTTCGCCGCTTCGGTAGCGAGGTCACGATAGTCCAGCGCGGCCCTCAACTCCTCGCCCGCGAAGATTCTGATATCGCCGAAGCCGTCGCCGACATCCTGGACGACGACGGTGTCGAGGTCCTGCTACAGACCGAGGCGAGCAGTGTGGAACAGGACGATAACGGCAAAATCCACCTGACGGTCAACGCCCCCGACGGCGAGCGCACGATAGAGGGCTCGCACCTCCTGGTAGCCGCGGGCCGCCCTCCGAACACGGACCTTTTGAACCTCGGCGCGGCAGGCATAGAGACGGACAAGCGTGGCTTCGTGACGGTGAACGGGAAACTGGAGACGAACGTCGCGGGCGTCTACGCCATCGGTGACGTGAAGGGCGGTCCGGCGTTTACGCACATCTCCTACGACGATTACCGGGTATTGAAGACGAACCTGCTGGATGGCGGCGATGCGAGCGTCGCGGATCGGGTGGTCGCCTACACGGTGTTTATGGACCCGCAACTCGGGCGGGTCGGTCTGAGCGAGACGGAGGCCGAGGAGCGGGGGCGTACCGTGAAGGTCGTGAAGATGCCGATGACGTCCGTGGCGCGGGCGCTGGAGTACGACGAGAGCCGAGGCCTGATGAAAGCCCTCGTGGACGCCGAAACGGGTGAGGTGCTGGGTGCTGCGGTGCTCGGGATGGAGGGCGGTGAGATCATGTCGATGATCCACATAGCTATCCTCGGCAAGCTCCCCTACACCGTCCTGCGCGACGGTGCCTTCGCACACCCAACCCTCGCCGAATCCTTCAACAGCCTGTTCGCAATGGTCGAGGAATAGCGGACGAGGAGCGTTGGATCACGCCCGGATCATTCC
>JACDDK010000007.1:15214-15912 GCA_013817025.1 Rubrobacter sp. | reverse complement strand
CTCCGCTCATATCGCTGATGAAGGATCAAGTGGACCGCCTGATCCAATCCTCCGTCGCCGGGGCCGCCACCCTGCACTCCGGCCTCGCTCCCGAAGAACGCTGGGAGGTCGAACGGCGGGTTCGCACCGGTGAGATCAAGATGCTCTACGTCGCCCCCGAACGCCTGCGCTCCCTGGAGTTCGTGCTCTCCCTGCGCCGCTCGGGTGTGGGCCTCTTCGTCGTGGACGAGGCGCACTGCATCTCGGAGTGGGGCCACAACTTTCGACCCGACTACCTCTTCCTACCCCGTGCCGTCCACGACCTCGGCAGCCCGCCGGTCCTGGCGCTTACCGCCACCGCCACCCCGAAGGTGCGCGAGGACATCCTTCAGTCCATGAAGATGCGCGAGCCCGAAGTCGTCGTCACCAGCTTCAACCGCCCGAACCTCACCTACCGCGTCATCGACGTAAAGAAAAAGGACGGCAAACTGCCGCGAATTTTGGACATTATCCGAACGTCGCCACCGCCCGGCATTGTCTACGCCACGACGCGCAAGGAGTGCGAGGAGTTAGCCGCGAGCCTGCGGCGACATGGCGTGGACGCCGCCGCCTATCACGCGGGGCTCGGTTCGGCGGAGCGGTCGCGGGTGCAGGAGCAGTTCATGACGGACGAGGTCGCGGTGGTAGTGGCTACGGTAGCGTTTGGGATGGGGGTGGAC
>JACDDK010000007.1:0-15204 GCA_013817025.1 Rubrobacter sp. | reverse complement strand
GACAAGCCGAACGTGCGGTTCGTGATCCACGCGAGTGTCCCCGGCAGTTTGCCGGCCTACATCCAGGAGGCAGGCCGTGCGGGCCGGGATGGCGAGCCGAGCGAGTGCGCCGTCCTGTACCGCAGCGCCGACGTCGGTCGGCGCAAGCGCCTCATCACCCTGAACACCGCCGGGGGCGAGGAGGTCGGATCCTTCTTCGGGGCGCTCGTGCGGGTCGGGGACACGGGGCGGGTTAACGTGCCGTTCGGTTCGCTGGCGGCGCTCGGGCGGGTGGATGGAGACACTGCGGGCATCATGCTCCGCAGTCTGGAGGAGTCCGGGATGGTCAACCGCGGCTACGACCTGTGGGCCGAGGTCGAGATACGCCGGGTGGACGAGGAGCCGGAGGGATTGGGCGAGAAGCTGGGCGCCGTTCACGCGGCGCTTCCGGGGGCTGGGACCATCGGGGTGCCGGAGCTTGCGCGGAAGGCGGGGGTGCGACCGGACGTGGCGCAGGGGGCGCTGTACAAGATGATGTCCGACGGGGTGATCGAAGCGGTCCCCCAGGGTTCTATCGTGGACGTGCGCCTACGCGACACCGCCCTCGACGAAGGCAGCCGCCGCAACCTCGCCGCCCGCCTGAAATCCCACACCAATCTCGCCTTCAATCAGATAGGCGACATCGAAAACTACGCCTCCCTAACGTCGTGTCGCCGCGAGCACCTCTTGCGCCACTTCGGCGACACCGAGGAGGTAGCGCCTTGCGCCGGCTGCGACGTGTGCCTGGGCGAGGCCGCGCCGCGCGATCCCACGCCTCTCGCGCCCACGCTCACCAACGGGTCCTCGCGTCCCGAGACGGCGTCGGAGGCGGATCCGGAGCTATTCGAGCGGTTGCGGAGTTGGCGCGGGGATCAGGCGCGGAGCCAGCAGGTACCCGCCTACGTCATCCTGCACAACTCGCACCTGGAGGAGATCTCCGCCCGCAAACCCGCCAACATCCGCGAGCTAGGCTCCATAAAAGGCATCGGCCTGCGCCGAGCAGCCCGCTATGGAGAGGAAATCTTAACAATAATCCGGGGCGAAACCCCCGAACCAAAATCGTCCGTCTCGACAGTGACAGCGCAACCGATAAACGGCTACCAAACCCACCTGAAAACCGCCCAAACCTTGATTCAAGACGGACGCGGCGCCGACGCCGTCCCCGAACTAACCCGCGCCCTGGCCCTGGGTGGCGAAGAAGCCAAAATCGCCATAAACGAACTGTTAAAGCCAAAAAAGGAGTCGATATGAAACTAACGGGCAAGAAGATCGCGATCCTCATCGCCGAGGGGTTCGAGGATTTGGAGTACTGGGTAACCGTGATGCGGCTGCGCGAGGAGGGTGCGGAGGTCGTCTCCGTGGGACCGGACACGAAGACCGTAACCGGCAAGAACGCGCTGGAGGCCAGCGCCGACGTTACGGCGGATGGCGTGGACGCCTCGGGGTTGGACGGGGTCGTGATCCCCGGTGGCTGGGCGCCGGATAAGCTGCGCCGCTACCCGGAGATTTTGGATCTCGTCAAAACGGTCCACGATCGTGGCAAGATCGTGGGCATCATCTGTCACGGGGGGCTCGTGGCTATCTCGGCGGGCATCGTAAGCGGTGCGCGGGCGACGGGATCTTTGGGGATCAAAGACGACCTCGTGAACGCCGGAGCGACGTGGGTGGACGAGGCGGCTTTCCGCGACGGCAACCTGGTTTGGGGCCGTGTGGTGCCGGATATCCCGGACTTCTGCCGCGAACTGGTCGCCGCACTCGCGGAGTGAAGACAGCTACGGGGGAGTCGTGGCGGGTTGGTAGAATAGCGACGTGAAAAGCTTTGGTGCCATAGGGCGTGGGGTGTTGCTTGCGTTGCTGGTCGGGTTATTGCTTGTATTCGGGATATTGTGGCCCCTCTTCGAGGCGTTCTTCGACCCGGAGATGATCCGGGAGGCCAGTTGGGCGGTCGTCGTCTTTGCTTTCGCGTGCGCCGTAGCCTTCTACTTCGGCGGTATGATCTCCAGCTACCACGCTCCCGCACGCCACCGACTGCATGGTACCCTGGTCGCCCCGGTCACGTTTCTCATCTCGCCGGTTATCAACCTGATCGCCGGAAAAGGTCCGTTCCCCGAAGTCGAAACCTACATAGCCGCCGCCCTGATAATCGCGTTCTTCGTAGTAGCCCTGGCTGCGGCCTTCGCTGGCGCGCGCAGAGGCGAAGCCCTCTACAACCACAACACAAACTACCTGCGCCGGCGCGAAGCCGCCAAAGCCAAAAGGCTCCGCACCGCCCGTCCTCACGAAGAGTAACGTCACCTCACAACGTTTCTCGAACCAACCGAGCCATCGCCTGGAAGGACGCGCTATCGCTTCATGGCCCAAAAGGTCTGGCCGCTGAAAGCTGATTGCACAAAGCTCTAACGCCCTTGCACTCCGAGCATCAGGCGTCCGCGGGCGTCCATGCGGGCGTTCGGGTGCCAGCCTCCCCGGCGTATGTCCTCGGGCTCGTTGCCCGTGCCGACCAGGTAGACTCGTGGTTCTTTGACACCCTCTGTTGGGTCCGCAACGTAGCTATGCCAGTCCATGTCGCCCCAGATAAAGGTGAGGACGGGCTTTCCACCGGGGCCATCGTCGACTCCGGCGTGAACACTCGGAAGGCCGAGGGCTTTGGAGATCGAGGACACGGTCCTCGTGTGCTCGCTGGTGTTGAACAGATCGATGCCTGCTCTGAGGCGCTGCTCCGGATCCGAGACGCGCCGCAGGTCGGCGAGTGCCTCCTCCAACTCGTCGGTGACGCGGTCGTTCTCCGCCCGGGCGTCTCTTAGACGCCGTTCGAGGTCCTGGATGCGCTCTTCGGCGAGTATCCTCTGCGCGTCGAGGTCGCGGAGCCGGTCGTCGGTCTCGCGGTCGTCGCTCGCGGACTCCACCGGAAGTTCCGCCTCGCCGTTCTCCACTAGCGCACGGAGATCTTGGAGGTCCGCCGTGGCTTCGTCCCGCTCATTGTTGCTCTCCTCCAGGGCATCCTCAAGCTCCGCCACGCGGTCTTCGAGGCGCGCTATCTCCACGCCGAAACCGTCGGCGGCGGACTCCAGGTCGCGCTCGTAGGAAGTTTTGTGGGCGAGCGACTCGGACTCGGACTCGGTCAGGCGGGCTGCGTAGGCTTGGATCCCGGCCTCGCGGCGGACTTTTTCGCCCTCCAACCGCTCTTCGAGCGCCCAGGTCTCGAGCTTACGCCGCTCGTCTTCGGCGGCGAGGCGCTCCTCATAACCCCGTTTGACCCGTGCAAGGTCTTGAGCGTTGCGCGCCGAGAGCGCCCGGTTGTCCGCCTCCCGCTGGGCTTGAAGCGCGGCGACCCGGCGCTCCGCCGAATCCTCGACTTCCTTCTGCCGAATGGCATGCGACCGGCGCAACTCGTTCTCCCGGTTACCCGCCTGCCGCTTGACCCCCTGAATCGCCGCTCGAGTGCTCTCCTCGGCCTCGCGCGAGCGCCGCTCCATCTCCGCCTGCAAGCTCTCCACCTCGGCCTGCAAACCTTCGACCGCCGACTGGTAGTCCTTCTGCAACTCCAATTCTCGGCCTGCCGCCGCGCTCCTGAGCGCCTGAAGCGTCGCGTCCTGGTTGGCCGATGCCGACAACCGCTCTCCGGCCAGAGTCTCCTCGTACTCGGCCCGGATGGAACGCTCGATGTCTTCCCGCTCCGTCTCGGCCTGGGTCCGAAGATCCGAGATCTCCTCCTTGTGGCGTTCCTCGATCTCGCGGTAACCCGCTCGCAGCTTCTCTTCCCACTCCTCGCGGGAAGCCTTGATCTCCTCCAGTTTCGCGGCGTGCTGCTCCTGAATGGCCTCGCGCTCCCGGCGAAACTCCTCCCGGAGGTTCTCGATTCGCTCCTCCGAGCCCGACGACGCCAGGTCGGCCCGGCGCTGCTCTTCGAGGTTCGCCCGTAAGTTCGCAAGCTCGTTGATGTGATCGTTGCGGAGCCTGAGCTGCTCGTCGGCGTGGCGGTTCCGAAGGTCGCTCGCCATCTCGCGTAGGACCCGGATCTCCTCCCGCAACTCCGCCTCGGAACGCTCCGAAGACTCCGCCGTATCCTCCACGGCCCGTCCCCGAGCCGCGACCTCTCTCTGAGCCGCCGCAAGCGCTTCCGTAGCCCCGGCGAGGTCCCCGCGAAGCTCCGAGACCTCGGCTTCGAGGCTCTCTATAAGCTCGTCCGCCGCCGACATCCGTTCTTCGACGGCGCGTAAAGTTTCGTCCTCGGTACGACCGGATGGCTCGGATGGATCGACGCTCATCTATCCCCCTCCACTCGATGTCCCTCGATGCGCTTTCCCACGACACACATAGCGCAGATTACCGTTTACCGCGCCTCAGGTAAAGCCGAACAGTCCCACGAAACGCGGGATCACCTCGCCGCAGGCTCTTTGCCGCGGCAACCGGGACAAACGCCCTCGACGACAAGCATGGTCCTCGTGACTTCGTAAGGCGTGTTCCGCCGAATGTCCGATTCCAAATCTCCAAGCCCGACGTTCGGAACTTCGGAGACCTGTCCGCAGCGGCGGCATCGGATGTCCAAATGCTCCTCCAGGTTCAAGTCGTAGCGGGTGGGGGACTCCGACCAATGCTTGGAATCGATCACCCCGATCTCCTCCAGCACCGACAGCGCCTGATACACCGTCCCGAGCGCCACCCGAGGGTTCTTCTTCTTCACTAATAGATAGACGTCCTCGGCGGAGGGGTGGCCCTTGCTGGCCTTCAAAGCTTCGAGAACCGCCCGCCGCTGCGAGGTCAACGTGTACCCCGACATGCGGAACTTCTCCTTGATCCCCTTTTCCATAACTACCGACACTCGAACGTCACCTCAATGTTATTTAACTAATAATCATTCCTGGTTGCGAGTCTATCACAGGTAAACAGCCAGAAATGAGGTATATCATCTCTCCGATGGGTCTGCTCTTTACTCTGCTGACGAACCTCGCTCGCGCGATCCGCAACGCCGCAGCCCGGTTCCGGCGTGCGCCCGACTACGTCGTCATCGACGTGTGGGGTACCTTGCCGGAGTTCGAGCGCCCGGCCGGGTTCGTGCGGCGGCGTTTGAGACCCGGCCCCGCACCACCCAGCCTGCAAGAACTACGCCGACGGTTCGACCGTATCTTCGGGGACGGACGCCTACGGGGGATCGTATTGCGGGTAAACAACCTCGACGCTGGCTGGGCCGCTCTCGAAGAACTTCGCGCCGAGATCGAACGCTACAAAGAACGCGGCGGGCGAGTCGTCGTCTACCTTACCGAGGCCGATAGCCGAACTTACTACCTGGCGAGCGCGGCGACGACCGTACTGGCGACGCCGCTCGCCACCGTTGGCGTGACCGGCGTTCGCAGCCGCGTCAACTTCCTAAAAGACGCCCTCGACCGTGTGGGCGTTGCGGCGGAGGTCGTCGCCGTGTCGCCGTACAAATCCGCTGGGGACACCTTCACCCGCATCGACTTCTCGCCCGAAGCCCGCGAACAGGCCGAGCGGCTCACGCACAACCGCTACGAGGCGCTGGTCGAAGCCATCGCCGCCGGAAGAAGCATAAGCCTCGAAGAGGCGCGGGCGAAGATAGATGGCGCTCCGTACCCGGCGCGGGGCGCGGTCGAGGCCGGGCTGCTGGAAGGCATGTGCTACGAGGACGAGCTTGCGGCGTGGCTCGGCGAAGATGGGCGGCGCGTGCGAATAGCGGAGTGGGGGCGGGCGAAGAAGGTGTTGCGGATGCCGTATCGGGAGTGGGCGCGGCGACGGGTGGGGGTTGTCAGCTTGTCCGGGACGATAGTTCGGGGGAAGAGTCGGCGGTTGCCGGTGCCGGTGCCGTTGTTGGGCGGGGAGCAGGCCGGGAGTGATTCGGTGGTGGGGGCGTTGCGGGTCGCGGAGAAGAACCGGAGGGTCGCGGCGGTGCTCTTTCATGTGGACTCTCGGGGCGGGGACGCTCTGGCTTCCGATCTCATCTGGCGCGAAGTCGAACGCATTCGGGAAAAGAAGCCCGTTGTGGTGTTGATGGGAGACGCCGCCGCTTCGGGTGGCTACTACGTTTCGGCGGCGGCGAATCACATCGCGGCGCGGCGCAACACCATCACCGGGTCCATCGGCGTCATCTCGATCCGGCCCGTAGCCGCCGGACTCTACGGTAAGCTCGGCGTGAATCCCGTGGCCGTCGAATGCGGTGCCCGCGCAGGAATACTCGACCCAGCTATCCGCCCGTCAGCCGACGAATTGGATGTGCTGCGGTATCAGATCTCGTCTATCTACGATGCGTTCAAAGACCGGGTCCATCGCGGTCGAAACCTGCCGCCGCGAGGGTTGGAGAACATAGCTGGAGGCCGGGTCTGGAACGGACGGGAAGCCTTCGAGCGGGGGTTGGTCGATGAGATCGGGGGCTATAGGGAAGCCCTACAAAAAGCCCGAGACCTGGCTGGTACCGGCGTCGCCCGTGAGCCGGTGATGGTTCCGCCGCCCGCGACTCGTCCAGCACCGGGGGAGCGAGCCGGTGAGATCTCGGAGCTGGCTACCGCCGCGAAGGAGATCCTAACCACGTTGCGCGACGGACGGGCGTGGGCGGTCTCGCCGTTCGAGATCTCCGAGGACTGATAGGCTTTTGCCTTCCAGCGGGACAGTAAAAGAAAGCGGGCCGGTGGGAAATAAATTAGACAAGAGCGTGGATCGGCGGGCGATGGGCGCGCTCTCAGCCGGTCATCTTTTCACGGACTTGAATCAAGGTGCTGCTGCGGCACTATTGCCGTTTTTGATCTCCGAGCGTGGTTTCTCTCTGACGCTGGCCGGTGCCTTCATGCTCGCCGTAACCGTCAGCTCCTCGGTGGTGCAGCCGCTGTTCGGTTTCTTCTCCGACCGCCATCCGCTGCCGATTCTGATGCCGATTGGCGTGTTGCTCGCCGGAGTGGGGATGGCGCTTGTGGGCGTCGCGCCGGGGATCTTGACGGTGTTCGCCGGGGCCATCCTTAGTGGATTAGGAACGGCCGCGTTTCATCCGGAGGCCGCCCGTTTCGCCAACTACGTCTCCGGTGCGCGGCGTGCGCGGGGTATGAGCTTCTTCTCCGTGGGTGGCAACGCCGGGGTCGCCGTGGGACCGGCGCTCGTCACGCCGCTGGTGCTCGTGTTCGGTCTGCCGGGGACGCTGTTCTTGGCTGTACCGGCGGCTTTGATGGCAGCGATCTTGCTCTACGAGATGCCGCGCATGAGGAGTTTTCAGCCAGAATCCGTCGATGAGGCGCGTGGAACGCGGGGGGAGGGCGCAGAGCGGTGGGGACCGTTCGCGGCCATGATCGGGGTGGTCACCGTGCGCTCTTTCGTGTACTTCGGGCTGTTCTCGTTCGTCGGGGCCTACTACGAGCGGGTGCTGGATACAAGCGCGGCCTACGGTAACGTGGCGTTGACGGTCATGCTGCTGGCAGGAGCGATCGGGACGCTTCTGATCGGGCCTCTAGCGGACCGCTTCGGTCGTCGAACCGTTCTGCTAACCTCGATGTTGGTCCTGCCGCCACTGCTGCTGGCTTTCACGGTGGTCGGCCCCCTCGCAGGCGTGGCTTTGCTGGCGCTGGCCGGAGCGGCGACCGTCGGGACGTTCGGGGTGACGGTCGTACTGGGACAGGAGTATCTGCCCGGTAGAATCGGGCTCGCCGCCGGGATGACGATGGGCCTCTCTATTGGCCTCGGCGGCGTGGGCGCACCCCTGCTCGGACTACTCGCCGACAGCCGGGGCCTACCAACCATGATGCTCGCCATCGCCGCGCTCCCGGTCGCCGGGTTCCTACTCGCCCTGACCCTGCCTCGCGTCGCCAAAAAGCCAAAAGCCGTGTGATAGAGAGCCCATCCGAGCGGATGGATTCGAGTAACATCTTGCTCATGGTCAAAGCGGATCAAATACGGCTTCGGAGCCAATGAAAGTCTTCGAGCGGTTGGGGGTTCTTACCTACCGCTACCGCTGGGCGGTGCTGGTCGTGTGGGGCGTACTGCTAGCCGCCAGCGCTTTCTTCGCGCCCCACCTCAGCGAACGCCTGAAGGGTGGCGGTTTCGAGGGCTCGGGCAACGAAGCCGAGCGGGTGCAGGAGACAATGGTTGACGAGTTCGGTGTCTCGCCCGCGACGCTCACCATAGTCTTCGACGGCGAAGGGCTGGAGGCGCAAGGCGAAGAGTTTCAGAAAGAGGAAGATCGCGCTTTAGAGGACGTGCGCGGGCTCGACGAAGTCCGCTTCGTTTCGACTTACGCCGACACGAAGGACGAGCGGCTCATCTCCAGGAACGGCGAGAAGAGCTACGCTGTAGTGGGCTTCAACGTCTCCGTGGACGATACGCGCGACATCGTGAACGAGGTGCGTGGCAAGGTCCGCTCCGAGGAGTTAACGACCTACGTCACGGGCGCGCCGGCAGTGTATCAGGACCTCGAAGAGGCCAGCAACGAGGATATACGACGGGCCGAGAAGTATGCGTTTCCGTTCGCGCTCATTGTCCTGATCGTGGCGTTCGGTACGTTGGTTGCGGCGAGTGTTCCGGTCTTGATCGGCGGCGTGAGCGTCATCAGTACGCTGGCCCTTTTGTATTTCGTCGCCGGAATCTACGACATGTCCGTCTTCGTGCTCACCCTCTCGACGATGCTCGGGCTCGGTCTCGGCATCGACTACGCGCTCTTCGCCGTCAGCCGTTTCCGGGAGGAGTTGGAGAGTTACGCGGTTCCCGAGGCTGTGTCGCGGACGGTTGCGACGGCGGGGCGGTCTATTTTCTTCTCGGGGACGGCGGTCCTGATCGGCCTTGCGGGCCTGCTGTTCTTCCCGTTCATGTTCATGCGCTCCATCGGCGTCGCCGGGGTGTTGGTGGTGCTGGTCTCGGTGCTCGCGGCGCTCACGCTGCTTCCGGCTATTCTGGGGGTGCTGGGACATAGGATCAACGCGCTCGCCATCCGGCGGCGGGGCGGCGCTCCGGGGCAGGCGTTCTGGCAGCGGAGCGCCGAGATCGTGATGCGAAGGCCCGTAGCCGTCATACTGCTTGTCGCCATTATCCTCGGCGCGCTGCTCTACCCAGTCACGCACATGAAGATCGGTATCCCCGAAGCCAGCGTTTTGCCCGACAAGTACGAGTCCCGCATCGGCGACGACATCCTGAAAGCCGACTTCGACTACGCGAGCCTGACGCCGATGGAGATCATCACCCGCACCCCAGGCGACCCACTGAGCCCCAAAGGTCTCGCTGCCGTAGAGGAGACCGGAGAACGCATCACCGCCACCCGCGGCATCGACCACGTCGACAGCATCTACACCGTCGGCGCGCAAGCCGCCCGCGAGTACGCTAAAGGCATCACCGAAGCCCGCGAAAAAGGCGAGGCCGAGGCTGCTCGGCGCGTCGACGATGGCGTCGAAGAACAGCTAGACGAGTTGCGAGCCCAGTACGGCACCGTGCCGTCCGGTGCGGAGGAGCAAGTGCGGGACGAGGCCGAGCGCCGCTCCGCCGAGGAATTGAAGAAACGTATCCCGGAGTTGCCGGAGGGTGTCTCCGCCGACGGCGAGGTCACGCCGGAGGGTGTGTCGAACTTCCTGAAGACGCCCGAGGCGCGCGACTCGCGGGAGCTTCGGGAGGCCAAGGACGCTTACGTGGCCGGGGACCGGGCGTTGTTGCGAGGCGTCACCGCTGATAACCCCTACAGCGAAGAGGCTCGTGCTGCGGTGGAGGAAGTTCGGGCGGTGGATGCGCCCGCCGGTACGAGCTTTTTGGTCGGGGGGCTCTCGGCTGGTCAGCGGGACTTCATCTCCAGCGTTTATGGAAAGGCGCCGTTGGCGGCGGGCTTCGTGTTGAGCGTGACGTATTTGATCCTGCTGTTCACCTTCCGCTCCGTGTTGCTCCCGCTAAAAGCCGTGATCGTCAACATCCTGAGCCTCTCCGCGAGCTTCGGGGCGATAGTATTCGTCTTCCAGGACGGCAACCTCTCGGGACTTTTGAACTTCACGCCCTTGGGTTTCGTGGACGCGACGCTTCCCATATTGCTGTTCTGCACGATCTTCGGGGTGTCGATGGACTACGAGGTCTTTTTGCTCTCCCGCATCCGGGAGGCTTACGAGAACGGTGACTCCAACACGGCCAGCGTCTCGAAGGGACTCGTGGCGACAGCGGGCATTATCACCTCGGCGGCGGCGATCATCATAATCGTCACCGGCGCTTTCGCCTTTACCGGCATCATCCTCACCAAAGCCGTCGGCCTCGGGCTCGCGGTAGCCGTCTTCGTGGACGCCACGATCATCCGCGTCCTGCTCGTCCCCGCCACCATGCGTATCCTCGGCGACTGGAACTGGTGGCCCGGCGGCCGCAAACGCACCTTCGGCACCGAATCCTCCGCGCCGGTAAAAGAAAAAGTGGGTAGCTGAAACGCTGCCAGCCTGCCGCATGGATCAAGAGCGATTCTTGATCTTATCGGATTTTGCGGCTAAACTGGGGTTGTGATCGAGTTCGAGCAGATTCTCAGGAGCCAGGGCTACCGCCTAACCAATCAGCGGCGGATCATCGTTCACGAGTTGGAGGGTAAGCGGCACCTGTCCGCCGAGGAGATCTACGACCGGGTAAAGGGGCCGCACCCGGAGCTTGGACTCTCCACCGTATACCGCACTCTGGACTTACTCACCGAACTGGGCATTGTCCGCAAAGAAGACTTCGGCGAGGGCTACTCTCGCTACGAACTAGCGACCGAGCGAGTCCATCACCACGCCCGATGCCGGGAGTGCGGCGAGGTCATCGAGTTCAACGAGGAACTGATGGAGTACCTCACGCTGCAGGTCGAGCGCGAGACCGGCTTCGTTACGGACTGGCACGAGATCACACTTCACGGTCGCTGCGCCACCTGCGCGAACGCCTAAGAACTCCCTACTCGAACGCCCGATAAAAAGCCCGCCGCCCCGCGACCGTGTAGGCATCCCAAGCCGCCCACACGCCGGGTACGCCGCATACCAAAAGCACCATCGAAAGAGAGGCATCCGTGAACCCGGCGAGCAACATCGCGGGCAACTGTAAAACCAAGAACCACAGACCTTTGGCGGGTTGACGATTGTAGAATTGGCCCAAGTCGGGGAAGGCAAAGCTGAGTAAAACCGCGATGATGCGCTCGTTCACGGGCCGATCTCCATTTATCGGTATCCAACGTCAATGGTAGGTGCGCAGTGGCCCTAGCGCAATGCGCTGCGTCAAATCCCAAATCGCAGGCCGTCGTGCGCGACGATCACCTCTCCGCCGTAGCCGCGGGACACTTCCGCGACGAGGTCCACGGCTTCCGCCGGCGGATACAGGTGCGTAAGGACGACACGCTTCGCTCCAGCCTCGGTGGCGATCCGGGCAACGCCGGATGGTGTGAGGTGGCCGGGGACTGGTGCGTCGTCGGGGAATGAGCATTCGATGAGCAGGGTGTCAGCGTCACGCGCCAGCTCGACTACGGACTCGCTGTACTCGGTGTCGCCGGTGTAGACGAAGGCGTGGCCTTCGGATTCGAGGCGGTAGGCGATGCTTTCGGGGCGATGTACGGCGGTCGCCCACGTCACGGAGAGGCCGACGAGTTCGATGGGGGCGGGGCATTTAAGGGGGAATTCCGAGACATCGGTGGGGTAGTCTCCGATCATCCACTCGCCCCAGGCGTTTGTGATTTTCCCGAAAAACTCCTCGAACGGCGCTGGACCGGTGATGGTCAGCGGGCGGGTGCGCGGCTCGCCGGTCCCGTATTTCACGGCGAAGAGTAGCGGCACGACGTCCACCGTGTGGTCTGGATGAAAGTGCGTAAAGAAGATATGGTCGACAGCGAGCGGGTCGAGGCCCGCGTGCAGCATCCCGCGCACGGCCCCCGAGCCGAGATCGAAGACTATAGTTTCGCCACCAGCCTCCACGACGACGCAGCTCTGGCGTCGGTCGGGATTTGGGGCGGCGGTGCCGGTGCCGACGACGGTCACGCGCATCTCAGGTCTTCCCTTTCCTTTTGAATGCCCAACAAACCGCCGCGATGCCGAGGAGAACGCCACCCACGATGTCCGAGGGCCAATGTACGCCGAGGTAGATCCTGGTGGTTCCCATCAAGGCGAGAAGGCCGACCGCGAGGATGCCGATGGTCCGGCTCCCGCTCCACAAGTACAGAGCGCCGAGCAGGATGGTGGAGCGAAGCATATGCCCGCTCGGGTAGGGGTACGGGTACTTGATCTCTAGCGTCGGGGCGAATTCGTTGCTCCGCCCGAGGCTCTCGGGTATCGGCGTAACCGGCAAGTACAACTTCAGCACGAACTCCAAAAGCGCCGTAGCAAGGAAAATCAGGAAGATACGAACCGCGAGCCTCCGATGCCCGCGCCACAACATGGCCCCGGTAAGTACCAGCAACAACACGCCCGTAAGCTCCCAGCCCCCGGCGACGGAGAGGAAGTTTCCGAAAGCGTCGAGCGTAACTGAGGCGGCTCGCTGCGAAGCCTCTACCAGCGCCAGATCCAGCGAATACGTAACACCGGTTCCGGCAACGGCGGAGAATAGAACGAAGGCTGCGGTCCAGACGAGGGCGCTCTTGTAGGATGTGTATTTCACGATTGTCAGAGCGTAGCAGATCGGAGAAAAAGAAAGGGACCGGACCCGAAGGCCCGATCCCGGGTGGTTCTCGTTCGTTGAAGTTTAAGCGACGGCGTCGCGCAGGACGCGACCGTACTCGCCGCCCTTGAGGATTCGTTCCGCCTCGCGCTGGAGCTGGCGGACACGCTCGCGTGAGATCTGCAACTCGTCGCCAAGCTCCGCAAGAGTAGCGGGGTCCCGGTCGTCGAGGCCGTAGCGCCGCACCAGCACGTACCGCGCCCGGTCGGGCAGTTGCTCAATGGCGTCCTTGAGCTGCACGGTCTCCATGTCGCGCATCACTGTATCCGGCGTGTCGGAGACCTTATCGTCCTCTATGAAGTCGCCGAGCTGGCTGGCGGTGTCGTCGTTGGAGACCGGCTGGTTGAGGCTCGTGGCGTCGGGCATCGCGCTCATCGTCAGGCGCACGTCCTCGATATCCCAATCCAGACGCCGGGCGACCTCCTCGGTCGTTGGCTCCCGCTCGAACTCCGCGGAGAGTTCGTTGTAGGCGCGACCGACCTTTCGGATCTTCTCGGTCATGTGAACGGGGACCCGTATCGTGCGTCCCTTGTCCGCGACGGCGCGCTGCACGGCCTGGCGGATCCACCACGTGGCGTACGTCGAGAACCTGAAGCCCCGGTCGGGATCGAACTTCTCCACAGCCTTCATAAGCCCGATGTTGCCCTCTTGAATGAGGTCCTCGAACGGCAACCCGTAACCGCGGTACTTCTTGGCGACGCTCACGACGAGGCGCAAGTTCTTCTCGATGAGCCTCTGCCGAGCGCGCTTGTCTCCCGCTTTGGCGCGCTCCGAAAGGTCGATCTCCTCCGTATGCGTAAGCAAGTTTCCCTGCCCAATGTGCGCCAGGTATTTCGCCAGTAACTCCGGCGTGTCCTTCTCCCGCTCCTGATTCTGTAGTTTCGTCTTCGCCATGAGATCCTCCTGTATGAAACCCAATTCTACCCAAAACCAGTTTCAAAAACTACTCTTAGTTTTCCCCGTCCGGTCTCTATGAAACCCTTTTTACACCTAAGTTTGCAAGCTTTTTCACAACCACCGTGCTCCTATCTCGTTGCGTGCTATGTATACGTTTGTGGGCGTCGAAAAGTTTCCTTTGGGCTTCCGCCGTAAGAATTCCGTAATGGTCCTGCGACGAGCGCGGGGCTGGCGTGGCGGTATACTGAGAGACATGAAGCAGACGTTACGGATGGCCGATGAGATCGAAACCCGTACAGACGAGATTTTGGCGACCTGGCGAGAAAGCGTTCCGTCCGACTCCGAGAACAGCGATACCTTCGAGCTTCTGTGCCGGGACATCGAGCGCGTGACGCTTGTCTTCGTGGAGTTCATGCGGAGCCCGGAGAGCGTCGAGACTTTCAGTCGCGGGGGAGCGACGCAGGCTCTGGTGCGGGAGATCTCCGTTCACCAGCACGCCCTCGGGCGCGACGCGGTGGGTGTGATCGGGGACTTCGCCGCCCTGCGTCGGGCCGTGTTCGGGACCGTCGAGCGTCACATTGACTTCGAGGACGTAAACGGAGCCGAGGTCGCCCGGTTTTTCGTAAAGATGATCGCCGCCTCGGACTGGGTGACGAGCGTCAGCCTGGAAGCCTTCGAGGAGATCGTGCGCGAGAAGATGCGTGAAGCCCTCGGTCGGGCCGCCGCGACCGACCTCGTAACGGGCCTGCCCAACAGCGACCTCTTGAACCGCCTGCTGCTGCCGAACCTCGTCTCCGAGCACGAACGTTTCTCGCTCGCCATCTTCGACGTGGCCGACTTCTCGGATACCGTCGCGCAGGGGAAAGTCAAGCGTGCGCGCCGGACCTTGCGCCGGCTGGCCGAGACCGTGCTGGAAGTCGCGCCCGAGTCCGCCGTCTGCGCCCGCTTCGGCGACGACGAGGTGTGCGTCGTCCTGCCGGAGGGGACCGGCGAGATGGCCTACCGGCTGGCCGAGGATGTGCTGGAGCGCTTGAAGAGCGAGAAAAAAGGCTTCGATGTGGACGTGGGCGTCTCCGAGTACCCGGCGCACGGCGCGACCGCGGGCGCCGTATCGGGCGCGGCGCTCAAGGCGCTCAAGATGGCGAAGCGTGTCGGGGGTGGCGGCATCATGGTTGCACATTGATCGAGAGGAATACATGATCGCGATAACCAACAGCCTGCCCGTAAAGGAAGGTGCCGCCGACGACATAGTCGAGCGTTTCGCCGGGAGCCGAGGCCACGTTCAGGACTTTCCCGGTTTCATCTCGATGGAGGTGCTCCTCTCCGAGGACGCCACCGAAGTCCTCGTCATAACGCGCTGGGAGAGCCCCGAAGCTTTTGACGCCTGGGTCGGCAGCGAGGAATTCCGCCAGGCTCATGGCCGGGGCGGAGCGGGGGATTCGCTGAGCGGACACCCGAAGATGACGCGCTACGAAGTCGCCGTACAGCGCGATTCTTCGGAGGCGCGGTCGGCGTCTTAGAGCGCCGGAGGTCCTAGATCGGCGCGGTTTACGCCAGCGTGATGGAGGTTGGCGTGGAGGTTTCCGAGGGGTCGTATTCGCCCTTGCCGAGCACGGCGAACACGAAGGCAAAAAGGAAGATCATTATGAAGACCATGACCGCAAACGCTATTCT
>JACDDK010000091.1 GCA_013817025.1 Rubrobacter sp. | reverse complement strand
CCCTAAAACCCGCCGTCGACGCCGAAATCGGCAACGAAGCAACAACCTCGGCCTCGCAATAAAAGAACCCGCGAACAAACGAAAGGCCCGGCGTAAAAACCGGGCCTTTCGTCTTCTATTCTCAAAATCTGTGGCCTGAAGCCTCTCTTTACGCCAGACCTTCGGCGGCGTACTCGCGCAGGTAGCCCTCGAAGAGCTTGCGGTGGCCCTGCTCGTCGCGCAAGATGGTTATCACCATGTCCTGGGTAACGGGGTCGTCATCGCCGCAGATCTCGATCAGCTTGGTGTAGTGTTCTATCGCGCCGGTCTCGGCCTCGATGACACCCTTGATGACGTGGACCACGTCGATCTGGTCCTCCGGCGGCTGTAGCAGCGTCTGCACGGCCTTGAAGTCCATCGAGCCCGGCACCGTGCCGTAAAGCTCCTTGATGCGCGCCGCGAAGTCCTGCGCGTGGCCTAGCTCCTCCTGGATGTCCTCTTCGAGGGACTCCTTTATCTCCTGCGCCCGGACACCGTCGGGGTTGGTGGAGTTGGTGACGTAGTTCATGACCGTTTCCAGCTCCATAAAATACGCCGTCTTGAGAAGATCGACGATCTCCTCGCGCTTCTCGATCATGTCGTCCGAAAGAATGCCTTCTTTGCCGCGATCCGTCTGCACGTTGTACCTCCTGGTAACGTTAAACTTGCACCGTTAGAACCTTACCCCAAGCACTCACGATTAAACGTAAGATCAATAACCGTTACAAGGCGAATAACCTGTCCCAGACCCCGATAAAGCCCTGCGGGTCGTCCCCGATGGCGGTAATCCGCTCCACGGGTTTGGTCCGGGTTCCGCAGACGCTTTCTCAGCTCTCGCCTTTAATGTAGCTTGGGCTCCGTGCGGGCCTCCATCGCCGCTTCGACGCACTCGTCGGCGGTTGCTCCGGTCGAGGCCATTACCCCGGCGGAGAATGCGCCCTCCACCAGCGGCGTGTCCACCAGCCGGACTTTTTCGCGGACCTCGGGGGACAGCATTTCGAGGACGGTCTCGGCGGAAAGGATCGAACTTCCGATGTCCATGAAGATGAGTATCTCGTCCGCTTTGATGCCTTCGATAGCGGCTTGCAGCCGCTCGGGGTCCGTGCCGAGGCCACCGTCGGAGTCGCCGCCAACGGCCACTATCTCTACTTCTCCGGCCATGTGGCGCACCAGTTCGGCGGTGCCTTCGGCTATTTTCGGGCTGTGCGAGGCGATCACAAGCCCAACCATTACGCGCTCTCCAACGTCCGCGCCGCCGCGTCGAGCAACAAATACGACGAGTGGGCGCCGGGGTCCATGTGACCGACGGCCCGCGCCCCGAGGTAACTCGCCCGTCCGCGTCGTGCCGTCATCTCGACGGTGGATTCCGCACCGCCCTTCGCGGCGTCCGCCGCCGCCCGGAATACCTCAGCGAGGCTTCCACCGGCGTTGGTTGCGGCTTCGGCGGCGGGCTTGAGAGCGTCGATCATGGTCTTGTCCCCCACCTCGGCCTTGCCCCGCTGTTTCACGCCGTCGAGTGCGGCCTGCAAAGCCGCCGCCGCGTCCTCCGCCGATATATCCTCCTTGTCCGCGAGCGTGGTGGAGGCGCGCAGGAAGGCGGTGCCGTAGAGAGGGCCAGCGGCGCCGCCGACCTTGCCGATCAGAGCCATCGAGACGGCCTTGAGCACGTCCGCCGGTGTGGCGGGTTCGGCGGTCTCCAGGCGTTCGAGGGTGGCCTGAAAGCCTCGGTGCATGTTCGTGCCGTGATCGCCGTCCCCGATCTCGGAGTCGAGTTTCGTGAGGTGCGCGCGATGCTCCTCCATCGCGGCCGCCATCGCCCTCACCACTTCGACCGTGCGCTGCGTCGCTCCCAAAATCACTCCTTCGTTAGGTTGACGTTGAAGATCCCGCGCCTCGAATATCTCGGACCCCGCGCCAACGAGCCTATGTCGGCATGATGCCATAGTTGAGCGAACGACTTCCAGATCGAGCGTTTGGCGGCCTCTAGCCGGTCTACGAATCCGCGCTTTTCGCTTTACCGTAACCGGCGATCTTCTCCGCCACCTCGCTAACCTGTTGGGGATCGAGGAGCACGGGTTCCCCCGCCACCCTCGCCCGGTAATACAACTCGGCCATCTCCTCCAGTATCTCCGTCCGAGCGTACGCCTGATCAGGGCTGTCTCCAACGGTTATGGTGCCGTGGTTTTGCAACAAGCAGGCCGTGTGACGCTCGCCCAGAGTCTCGGCGACGTGGCGGGCGAGCTCCTCGGTACCATAGAGGGTGTAGGGCGCTAGCGGCACTCGTCCCTCGTCGGAGAGAACGGTTAGCATGTAGTGGACGGGCGGTATGGGCCACCCGAGGCATGCGAGCGTGGTGGAGTAGCGAGAGTGGGTGTGGACGATGCCGTGGACTTCGGGCCTGGCGCGGTAGATGCCCGTGTGCATCGGAGTCTCGGTGGATGGTTTCCAGGATCCGTCCAGCAGGTTGCCGGCGAGGTCCACGAGCACGAGGTCTTCGGGGCCGAGTTCAGCGTAGTCGAGGCCGCTGGGGGTTACGAGCACGTCGTCTTCGAGAGTACGGGCGCTGACGTTCCCCGAGGTCCCTTTTACGAGGCCCGAGGAGATCATGCGCCGCGCCGTCGTCGCGACTTCCTCACGCAAAGTCCGATGCTCCAAGCTCGTTCCTCTCCTAGAAACTCGTTCTCACGGGCGGATCTCGTACTTGATGCCTTCCTGGCGACCGTGGCTTTCGAGAGCCGCGACGATGTCTTCGAGCGGCCTCACCCCGGAGATGAACGGCTCGGGATCCACCCGTCCGCTCCGCAGCAGGTCGAAGGCCGTCTGGACGGTGTGTGGCGTGTGGTGGAAGATGCCCCGGATGGTAATCTGAGAGTAGTGCAGTAGCAGGGTGTCCACCTGAATAGAAGTTCCCGACGGCGCTCCCCCGAAGAGCGTGACCTCCCCACCCTTTCGGACCATCTCCAGTGCCTGCTCCCAGAGCGCTGGCAGCCCCACGGCCTCAATGACAACGTCCGTGCCGCGTCCCTCCAGCGTCCACTCCCGCACCGCCGCTATCGTATCCACGCCATCCGCAGCCTCGATGGTCTCCTCGGCCCCCAGCTTACGGGCGACGGCCAGACGGTCGAGGCTCTTGTCCACGCAGATGACGCGGGCGCCGCGCTCGGTGGCGAGCCGGACAAACATCAAGCCGATCTGACCAGCCCCGATCACCGCCACTGTGTCGCCCAGCTCTATCGGCGTCCGCACTACCCCATGCACCGCGCAGGCCAAAGGTTCCAGAAGCGCCGCCCGGCTAAACTCCACGCCGTCCGGTATCTCGAAGAGGTTCTGATCGACGATGCGGCTCGGCACGACGATGTATTCGGCGAACGCGCCGTTTAGAAATTCCAGCTCCTCGCACATCGACTGGTCGCCGACCTTGCAGTAGTAGCAGCGGTTGCAGGGTGCGGAGTTGGCCGCCACGACCCGCATCCCCGGACGCCAATCGCCGACTCGCTCGCCAACGGCTTCGATCTCACCGGCGAACTCGTGGCCGAAGGGCGAGGGCATGGTCTTGAACAGGGTTGGGTGGCCGCGTTTGTAGCTTTTTACGTCGGTGCCGCATGTCAGCGCCGCCTCGATACGCACCAGCACCTCGCCCGGACCCGGCTCGGGAGTGGGTACGTCCTCCATCCGAACGTCCTCTGGAGCGTAGAACATCGCGGCTCTCAAAAGCGTTGCCCACCTTTCCGTGTCGCTTTCGCGCTTACGCGATCGTTAGTGAAAATCATCTTATAGCAGGGCGTATCCACGGGCAACGGAGCACCACGTTTGCATCTTTTGCTATAGTGTGAGGAGATCACGCAAGCCTCGGTGGGGATCAAGGCGAGCAAGGCTTCTAGCTTGTGGGTGCGTGAATCGACGCGAGCCGTCCCGGTTGGGGCGAGGTGAAAGGAGATCATGGCTACTACACCGGACCTTGTAATAGGCATCGACTGCTCGACCACGGCTACGAAGGCCGTCGTCTGGGACAGCAGGGGGAATACCGTAGCGGAGGGGCGAGCTACGTTTCCGCTTTCGAGTCCGCAGCCGGACTGGGGCGAGCAGAGCGCCGAGGACTGGTGGCGTTCGACGAAGGAGGCGCTCCGGCAGGCGGCGCAGAGCGTGGATCAGCGCAGGATAGGGGCTATCGGCATCACCCACCAGCGCGAGACGTTCGTGTGCCTGAACGAGGACGACCACCCTCTGCGGCCCGCGATGTTGTGGCTCGATTCGCGGGCGCGGGAGCAGGTCGCCGAGTTCGGTTCGGAGGACGTACACCGCATCACCGGCAAGCCACCAAACCCCACGCCCGCCTTTTACAAACTCTTGTGGATGAAAGAGCACGAGCCCGAGATCCTGGACCGCACGGCACGGGTCGTGGACGTTCACGCCTTTCTCGTCCACCACATGACCGGCCACTGGCGCACCTCCTGGGCGACCGCCGACCCGATGGGCCTCGTGGACATGGCATCCTTCGACTGGTCGGACGAGCTGCTGGGCATGGTGGGTCTCGGGCGGGAGCACATGTGCGAGCTGCACGCGCCGGGAGAGATACTCGGAGAGCTAAAGGAAGACGTGGCCCGCGAGGTCGGCCTGCAAGCCGGTCTCCCGATAGTGAGCGGTGTCGGGGACGGGCAATCGGCCGGGCTCGGAGCAAACATCACCGAGCCGGGGAAAGCGTACCTGAACCTCGGCACAGCGGTCGTCTCCGGCACCTACAGCGAAAATTATTCCTGGGGCAACGAGTACCGGGTTCTCGGCGGGCCGGTCCCGCGCACCTACACGCTGGAGACCCTGCTGGCGGCGGGGACTTTCACGGTGAGCTGGTTTGTGGAGAAGTTCGGGGGGATAAAGGCCGAGGATTTCGGCCTGGGGTTGAGCACCGAGCAGATCCTGGAGACCGCCGCCGCCCAGTTGAAGCCCGGCTCGAACGGCCTCTTGGCCGTCCCATACTGGAATAACGCATCGACGCCGTACTGGGATACGGCCGCGCGGGGCATGATGATCGGCTGGACCGGAACCCACGGTAAGGCGCACGCCTACCGCGCCATCCTGGAGGGCATCGCCTTCGAGC
>JACDDK010000090.1 GCA_013817025.1 Rubrobacter sp. | reverse complement strand
CTCCATGCAGAGGCTTGCGAGAAGACTGAATCTCTCGCAAGCCTCTGTGGAAGCACAGTCTACGAAAGCAAACCGCTTCAGCAAGCCCACCCATCCCGAGCATCGGATATGATCGACCGCAGACGAAACCACCAGAATCGACGAGGACGGGAGAGCATTGCGGACGGCGGGACAACGCGAGGAACTGGAGCAAACAGCCGGTTACGAACCTTCGCGGCGTACCGGCGTGGTCGAAACACCGGCGTCTCTGACCGAGGCTCGCTCTGTCCCGGACCTCTTCGAGTACATCATCCTGGGCGCTGGCTGCGCGGGCCTCAGCCTCTGTTGCCACCTGTTGGAGCAAGGCGTGACGGACCCCATCCTGATCCTGGACCAGAAGGAACGCTTCGAGGATGACCGAACGTGGTGCTTCTGGGACGTGGAGCCCACACCGTTCTCGCATCTCGCAATAAAAAGATGGAACTCCTGGAGCATCCACGCGCAGAACCGCCACGTTGTCCAGACCAGCGAACGCTACCCGTACTTGTGCCTCACTGCCCAGGACTTCTACTGTCACGCTCTCGAAACCATCGCCGCCCACCCGAACGTAACTTTGCGGCTCGGCGAGGCCGCCGCCGGTTACAAGGAGCTTCCGGAAGAGACCGTCGTGGCGACCGAGCGGCGCGCCTACAAGGCCCGGTTCGTGTTCGATGGTCGGGGCTTGCCGCCCGGTTCGCCGCTCTTTGAGGAGGCGCGGCGAGATTCCGCGTGGGTTCCGCAGCGGTTCGTGGGGTTGCGTATTCGGACGGCGCGGCCCGTTTTCGACCCCGAGGTCTGCAAGCTGATGGACTTCTCCGTGGGGCAAGGGCGGGGATTACGGTTCGTGTACGTGTTGCCGTTCGGTGCACGCGAGGCGTTGGTCGAAAACGTATATTTGTCCGAGACGAATCTCCCGCTAGCCGAGCATCGGATGGAGATCTTCGCTTACCTGGAAAGTGTCTACGGACTCCGACCGGACGAGTACGTGATCGACGGCGAGGAGCGCGGCTACATCCCGATGACGGACTACGAGTTTCCCCGGCAACACGGAGAGCGCGCCTACTCCATCGGGATGCTCGGTGGCGGAAGCCGTCCAAGCACCGGCTACACCTTCGTGCGGATTCAACGTTACTGCCGCGTCCTGGCTGCGGCGCTGGTCCACGGGGAAGAGCCGCCGAACCGCACCGAATCCCGGCGCTTCGGAGTTCTGGACGCGATCTTTCTGCGGTTTATGCTGCGTCACCCGGAGCGTTGCCCCGAAGTGTACGCTCGGATGTTTGCCGGGGTTCCGCCCGAATCGCTGGTGCGTTTCCTGACCGAGAAGAGCACGCCCGCCGACGAACTGCGCCTGATCCAGGCTCTCCCCAAAACCCCGTTTCTCGAAATCTCCGCCCGCATGTTGCTCGGAGATCGCCACGCAACCCGGTGAATCTCCGCTCAAGACGCCCACCCGATTCGCGCAAACGACGCTGCGACGCTTCGTGCTCCTGCCGCCGAGGGTGCTCTTCGCGGCGCTCGCCATCCTGTTCGCTCTCGGGCTCGGAGTACCGCGATCGGTGGAGTACGCGCCGTTCGCCGTAAGCCTCGTCCTCTTCGGGCTGCCTCACGGAGCCCTGGATCACCTCGTACCCGACCGTCTCGCGGGTCGCGGAGCCACCGTGCGCTCCATAGGTGCCGTCGTGCTGCTATACGCGGCTCTGGGAGGTCTCTACCTGATTCTCTGGTTCCTCGCGCCTGCGGTCGCCTTTGTGTTTTTCATCGGCCTCACGTGGTTTCACTGGGGACAGGGGGATCTTCACGCCCTGCTCTTCCTCGACAACGCCGGACACTTGCAAACACCCTTCGTTCGCGCCGCGACGGTCTTCGTGCGCGGTGGGCTGCCGATGCTCGTGCCGCTCCTGGCGCACCCGGACGTCTACCGCGAAGTGCTCGGGAGCGGCACGGCCCTCTTTGATACCCGCGCCGGAGCAACCCTGGATTGGGCCTTCGACCCGACATTCCGGGTAGCCGTGGGCTCCGCTTTCGTATTAGTAGCTCTTATCCTGATGGCTAAAGAATTCATGGCTGTCACACCCGAATCGCGCCGTCCGTGGGCGAACGACACCTTCGAGACCGTCCTGCTCGTCGCCTACTTCGTCGTGATGCCGCCCATACTAGCCATCGGCCTCTACTTCTGTCTCTGGCACGCTCCTCGGCACATCGCCCGGCTCTCGTTGCTGAACGATCCGTCGAGAAATGCTTTGGAAAGAGGTCAAGTCCTGCTAGCCGCTCGGACGTTCGCGTGGGAAGCCGCACCGATTACGGTTGCGGCTTTAGCAATGCTGATCGCGCTGTATTTCGTCGTTCCGACGGCGGGAGTGAGTGTCGAATCCCTGCTCGGCCTCTACCTGGTCTTGATCTCGTTATTGACACTGCCGCACGTAGTCGTTGTCTCCTACATGGACCATCGCCAGGGCGTGTGGCGTTGAGCCGGACGATATTTCGGCTCCCGCCATTCTTGTTGCTGCTAATATCGGCGCTCGCCGCCGGATGTGGCGCTTCGCTCCCCACCGGGGATTCGGAGGAGCCCGCAAGCCCGCAGCGGGTGAGCGTTACGCGAATCACCGATGGCGACACCGTAAAGGTCCGTCCGGCCATCGACGGCATCGAAGACGTGCGTCTGATAGGCGTCGATACCCCCGAGAAGTACGGCTCCGATGGCCCGCAATCGCTCGCCGAAGAAGCGGCGGTTTTCACCGAAGAGGGGCTTCAACGCGGAGCGTGGCGGGTCGAGTTGCGGTTCGATGTCGAGAAGGTCGACCAGTACGGGCGGCTGCTCGCCTACGTCTATCTTCCCGACGGACGGATGCTCAACGAAGCTCTGATCTCTGGCGGGTACGCGCAGGTCGCAACCTTTCCGCCCAACACGAAGCATCAGGAGCGGTTCGAGGCGGCTCAGGAAGAAGTGCAGGGGAGAGATATTGGGATCTGGAGCCTCTCCGAAGACCGGATCTGCGAACTGGCGGATCGCGGTAACGGCATCGGTGGCGGTTGCTAAGCCCGCGCGTTGAAAACAGGTTTGCCGGATGTTCACGGGGGTATACTGGGATTTCGTTAAAAATCGTATGCCAGGAGGTAAAAGTGGCGCAGAGGATCGAAGGAACCATAGAGGTCGACGTTCCGGTAGCCAAAGCCTACGACTATTGGAAGAATTTGGAGAACCTACCCAAATTCATGTCCAACGTCGAAGATGTGACCATGACCGGGCCGAGCGCCTCTCACTGGAAGGTGAAGGGGCCGTTGGGCACGTCGGTCGAGTTCGACGCCAAGACCACCCAGAACCGCGAGAACGAGGCCATCGGGTGGAACACCGAGGGTGGCGACGTGGAGACCTCTGGTCAGGTACGCTTCCAGGAGGTCACGCCTAACCGCACCCGCATCGAGGTTCAGATGAACTGGGCCGACCCTCCGGGCGGCAAAGTCGGCGAGGTCGTAACGGGCATGTTCGCCGGACCGAAGACGATGTTCGAGCAGGACCTCCGCAACTTCAAGGACATCATCGAGGGCTCCGCCACGCCCGAGGAAGTCCAGGAGCGCGCCGCCGCCGCCAACGCTCACAGCGGTGCGGTCGGCTTCTTGACCTCCGGCGCGGGCCTCGCGCTTCTCGGCGGTGGCTTCGTACTCTGGTTGCTGCTGCGCGGTCGCGGTGGAAGCTCCTCCGGCAAGAAGTCGCGCATAATCTTCGAGTTCTAGGCCGATCCAAAAACCGCGCTCGTTCGCGGTGAATCTACGGGGAACGCTCCTTCGGGGGCGTTCCTTTTTGTTTGGGCAACGTAAAAGGGTCCCGCGAAGGACCCTTTCGTATTGGCGTGGTTGAGTTCGAGCGTTAGCCGAGTTTGAGGTTACCGAAGATCAGGACTTGCCGGGTCATATCGAAGTAGATAGTCTCGCTCATGCCGAAGAGATCCATGAGGACGTCGGCATCGTCGGCGGGGGGACGCACCGCGTACTCCTCGGCACCGTTATCCAGGATGAGCTGGAAAGAAAATTTGCCCGGAGCGCCTCGCTCCTGCTCGCTCCAGTTGGCGTGAACGTCCGTTACCTGCCGGACCATGATCTGCTCTTCTACGTCTTTCTTAGCCACGTGTTTGCTCCTTTCGCGTGAGTGCTTGCGGTTAGCCGAGCGAGACGTTGTTCGGGACCAGAACCTTGCGGTCGAGGTCGAAGAACACGGTTCCGCTGCGCTCGAACAGCTTGAGCATCACCTTGGCGTCTGAGGCTACCGGGTGGAGCACGTACTCCTCGGCGCCGTTGTCCAGTATGAGCTGTATCGTGAAATCGCCCGGTGCTCCGCGCTCGGCCTCGGTCCAGGATGCCTGGACATCCGTGACCTGCCGCACCCGGATGCGGTTCTCGGTCGCCTTCTCCGTGGGTGGCTTCTTAGCCATAAATACGCTCCCCTTTCCACTAATTGGTCGTTGCGCGGTTTTTGCCCACCCCGGTCCTATCTAAACCGACGGCCAGCGGCTACGCGGAACCTGGGAGCTAGAGCCTGTCTATCCGCGCGGCGAGGATGAAGTCGTTCTTCGAGAGGCCGCCTATGGCGTGGGTGAAGACCGTGATCTCGGCGTAGCCCCAGCCAAACCGTATATCCGGGTGATGGCCCTGCTCCTCGGCCAGCGTGCCCACGCGCTCGACGAACTTCAGAGCCGCCCCAAAGTTCCGAAAACAAAACTCGCGCCGCAGATGATGCCCCTCGACGACATCCCACTCCGGGACTCCGCGCGAGAGCCGCCCGAGTTCATCGCCCGCGAGCGGCGGCGTGTCGCTCCGGCACGGTTGGCAAGTTATGTTGGCGAGGTCTTCTATGGGTTTTCTCCGGTACCGTCCGCGAAGTGTTCGTCGTAGAGTTTCATCGAGTGCCGCACGGCTTCGATGGCTTCGTCCGGGTCGGCGAAGTCTTCGACGTTTACTTCCTTGTCTTCGAGTTTCTTGTAGTCCTCGAAGAAGCTACGAAGTTCGGCGAGGCGATGTTCGGGGAGTTCGGAGTAGTGGTTGTAGGAGCGGTACTCGGGGTCGTCGAGGTTGACGCAGATGATCTTCTCGTCGTTCTCCCCGTCGTCGACCATG
>JACDDK010000089.1 GCA_013817025.1 Rubrobacter sp. | reverse complement strand
AGCTGCGGGTTGGGGCGAAGTCCGGGAAGGATATCGATGGCTAGGTTAAAGGACGTTTACAGGGCGGAGGTAGCTCCGGCCCTCAAGGAGCGGTTCGACATTCAGAATCCCATGCGGATACCGAAGATCGAGAAGATCGTGGTGAACATGGGCGTGGGCGAGGCTGTGGCGAACAGCAAGGCGATGGACGGCGCGGTCGAGGACCTCACCAAGATCACCGGTCAGAAGCCTCAGATCCGGCGGGCTCGCAAGAGCATCGCGGGGTTCAAGATCCGGGAGGGCATGCCCGTCGGTGCTCGCGTCACGCTCCGCAACGAGCGAATGTGGGAGTTTCTGGACCGGCTTGTCACGGTGGCGCTTCCCCGGGTGCGGGACTTCCGGGGCATCAGCCCGAAAAGTTTCGACGGGCGCGGCAATTTTGCGCTTGGTTTGCGGGAGCAGCTCATCTTCCCGGAGGTCAGTTACGACTCCGTGGACGCGACGCGCGGTCTGGACGTTGCGGTGGTAACGACGGCGGAGACCGACGAGGAAGGCAGGGAGCTGTTGCGGCTGCTCGGAATGCCTTTCCGGCAGAGTTAGGGGTTAGATAATGACGACGAAAGCGTTGTTGGCGAAGCAGAAGAAGCAGCAGAAGTATTCCGTTCGGGAGTACAGCCGGTGTCAGCGGTGCGGTCGGGCTCGCGGGTACTACCGGAAGTTCGGGCTTTGCAGGATCTGCCTAAGGGAACTAGCGCACGAGGGGAAGATCCCCGGCGTAACGAAAGCGAGTTGGTAGCAAGATGTCGGTAAACGATCCAATAGCGGATTTCCTCACCCGGATCCGCAACGCACAGATGGCGAAGCACGATACCGCCGAGATGCCGCACTCGAAGATGAAGGTCGAATTGTCCCGCATCCTCAAGGAGCAGGGCTACATCACAGACTTCTCCGAGAAGGGTTCGGGCGCCGAGGCTACGCTGACCGTGGAGCTTAAATACGGCCCCGACGGACGGCGCGGCATAACGGGGCTCCGGCGCATGAGCCGTCCCGGTCGCCGGGTGTACCGCAAGCAGAACGACATCCCGCGCGTCCTCGACGGGCTGGGTGTGGCGATCCTTTCGACCTCGCGGGGCATCCTCACCGACCACGCCGCTCGCCGGCAGGGTATCGGTGGCGAAGTCCTGTGCTTCGTGTATTAGGAGGTATGGGAGACTATGTCTAGAATTGGACGAGAGCCGGTCGTGGTACCGGGTGGAGTAAACACCGATGTTTCGGGCCGCGCCGTGAAGGTGACGGGGCCGAAGGGCGAGCTTACCGTGCCGGTTGGCCGGGGTGTCGAGGTCAAGCAGGACGACGGAAGCCTCGTTGTCGAGCGGGCGTCGGACGCGCCGGAGCACCGGGCGATGCACGGGCTCACGCGGTCCCTGCTCCAGAACGCCGTAACGGGCGTGACGGACGGGTTCACGAAGACGCTGAACATCGCGGGTGTGGGTTACCGGGCGGCGCTTCAGGGGCGGGACATCAACCTGCAGGTCGGGTACTCGCATCCGGTGTCGATAACGCCACGTGAGGGGATCGACTTCGAGGTCCCGCAGCCGACGGTGATAATCGTGCGGGGGATAGACAAGCAGCGGGTGGGCCAGACGGCGGCGGAGATCCGCAAGGTAAGGCCGCCGGAGCCGTACAAGGGCAAGGGCATCCGCTACAGCGACGAGACGATCCGGCGCAAAGTCGGCAAGGCCGGCTAGAGAGGCCAGGGAGGAACTTAGATGGCTGTTCTACAGAAAAGAGCGCACCGGGAGACACGGCGCAAGCGCGTGCGGCGGAAGATCTCCGGCACCGCCGAGCGTCCGCGCCTGTCGGTGTACCGCTCGAACGTACACATCTACGCGCAGTTGATCGACGATGACGAGGGCCGCACGCTCGTGGCGGCGGACTCCCGCGAGATCGGCGAGTCGGAGAACCGCAAGGAAGCCGCCCGCAAAGTCGGCGAGCTTATCGCGAAGAAAGCGTCGGGCGCCGGGGTGGAGACGGTGATCTTCGACCGGGGCGGAAACAGGTACCATGGCCGCATCGCGGCGCTCGCGGAGGGCGCTCGCGAAGGCGGACTAAAACTTTAATCTAGGAGGCTGGAAGAACGTGGGTCGAGGCAGAAGCGATAACAGAGGCGGAGCGCCGGGCGGTCCTGGTGGCCCCGGTGGACGCGGCGGTGGCCCTGGCGGTCAGGGCGGACGCGGCGGTGGTCCCGGTGGTCAGGGTGGACGTGGTGGCCAGGGCGGTCGCGGTGGCGGTCGTGGTGGCCGGTCACGCGAGAACCCGGACTTTCAGGATAGGGTCGTCGAGATCCGTCGCGTGTCCAAAGTCGTCAAGGGCGGTCGGCGCTTTAACTTTTCCGCGCTGGTGGTCGTTGGCGATGGCAAGGGGCGCGTGGGCGTGGGCCTCGGTAAGGCCAACACCGTCCCCGCCGCTATCACGAAGGGGCAGGATAAGGCCAAGCGCGAGATGTTCGACGTGCCGATGCGGAACACCACGATCCCTCACGGGGTCATCGGCAAGTACGAGAGTTCCGAGGTGCTGTTGAAGCCGGCTTCCGAGGGTACGGGGGTTATCGCGGGCGGTGGCGTCCGGGCGGTCCTGGAGCTTGCGGGCATCAAGGACGTGCTCACGAAGGCGCTCGGGTCAACTACTTCCGTCAACTTGGTAAAGGCCACGGTCGAGGGGTTGCAGCGGCTTCGCACCAAAGCTCAAATCGAGCAGCAGCGGGGGGTGAAGATCACGTCATGAGCCCATTGAAGGTTACTCAGACGAAGAGCACGATAGGCTCTCTTGGTAAACACAAGAAGACGATCAAGGCGTTGGGACTCAAGCGCATCCGGCATTCGCGGGTGCATGGGGACACGCCACAGATCCAGGGTATGCTCCATCAGGTGCGTCATCTGGTCGTCGTCGAGGAGGTGGACGAGTAGTGAGGCTGAACGAACTTCAACCGGCCCCCGGATCCACGAAGGAGCGCAAGCGTCTCGGTCGGGGCAAGGGTTCGGGTACCGGCAAGACGAGCGGCCGCGGCCACAAGGGTGCTGGCGCTCGCTCGGGTGCTTCGACCCACGGGACTTACGAGGGCGGTCAGATGCCGCTGCAACGCAGGCTTCCCAGGCTTCGCGGCATGGCTCGTGGGCGGCACACGGTGGCGCGTCCTAAGGTCTACGCGGCGGTCAACGTCGGGGAACTCGAAGCTATCTCGGGTGATACGATAGGCATCGACGAGTTGCGGAGCGCGGGGCTTGTCGGCAAGCGGGGTGAGCTGGTGAAAATCCTCGGCGACGGGGAGATCGGACGCTCCGTCAAAGTGACGGCCCATGCCTTCTCCGGGACGGCTCGCGAGAAGATCGAATCGGCCGGCGGGAGCGCCGAGATACTGGAGCGATAGATATGGTGGGAGCCCTAGCAAACGCCTGGAAAGTCCCGGAACTACGGGCGAAGCTCATGTTCACGGCGGCCATGATCGCGCTGTACCGCCTGGGGGCTTTTGTTCCCCTGCCGGGCATCGACCGTCAGGCCGCCCTCGGCGCCGCCGATAGCGGCAACGCCATTACGAGCCTCTTCGGGGTGTTTACCGGCGGGGCTTTCAACAACTTCGCCATTTTCTCTTTGGGCATCATGCCGTACATAACTGCGGCCATCGTGATGCAGTTGATGACGGTGGCGATACCGCGTTTGCAGGAGCTTGCCAAAGAAGGCGAGACCGGGCAGGCGAAGATTACGCAATACACTCGGTACTTCACGCTGATACTGGCTCTGGTGCAGTCGGTGGCGCTAGTGTTGTACTTCAGGACGGGTTCGCTCGGGCCGGTGTTCGCCGGAGCGAGTCCCATCGACTTCTTCGTCGTGGTGTTGACGCTCACGACGGGCGTTATGCTGACGATGTGGCTCGGCGAGTTGATCACGCAGCGGGGTCTGGGAAACGGGATTTCGCTGATTATTACGGCTTCGATCATCTCGCAGGTCCCGAGGGCGCTGCGGGCTTTGTATGAGCAGGGCAACGTGTTGGTTATCATCGTCTTGGCGCTTTTGGCGGTCTTGATCGTGGCGGCCATCGTGTTTGTCAACGAGGGGCAGCGTCGTATCCCGATCACCTACGCCAAGCGGCAGGTCGGACGCCGGATGAGTCAGGGTGGGACGACGTACCTGCCGCTCAAGGTCAACATGGCGGGGGTTATCCCGATCATCTTCGCTTCGTCGCTCTTGATCTTCCCGTCGATACTTGGAACGTTCGCGTCGGGTGGGAATCAGGACTCTATACTGGGGCGTATCTCGTTGTTCTTCGAGCCGGGGAATGCCCCGTACTTGTTCCTGTACGCGCTTCTGATCCTGATGTTCACGTACTTCTACACGGCGGTGCAATTCAACCCGATAGAGCACGCCGACAACCTCAAGAAGCAGGGCGGCTACATTCCGGGCATTAGGCCGGGGCAGCCAACGGCGGTGTATTTGAACAACGTGCTCACCAGGATCACGCTGTTCGGGGCGGTCTTTCTGGCTACGGTGGCGGTGCTGCCGTACCTGATCACGCCCTTGATGGGCCTGCCGGACTCGATCTTCATCGGCGGCACGTCCATGTTGATCGTGGTCGGCGTTTCCCTGGATACGGTCCGCCAGCTCGAAAGCCAGTTAATGATGCGCAACTACGAAGGGTTCTTGAAGAAGCGATGAAAGTAATTTTATTAGGCCCCCAGGGCGCGGGAAAAGGCACGCAAGCGCAACGACTCTCCGCCCGGACGGGCGCGAAGCATATCTCCACCGGCGACATCGTGCGCGCCGAAATAAAGTCCGGCTCGGATCTCGGCCAAAAAGTGCAAGAGTACAACGACCGGGGTGACCTGGTCCCCGACGAAGTCATCGTCGAGATGGCGAAGCCGCACCTGGATGGTGCCGACTCTTGGCTGCTGGACGGTTTCCCGCGCAACGAGGCGCAGGCTAAGGCTCTGGACGATGCGCTGAACGACCTCGGCATCGAGATCGACAAGGCCATCGCGCTCGAAGCGCCGGACGACGACCTCGTGACCCGGCTCTCGGGACGGCGCACGAGCGACGCGACGGGCAAGGTCTATCACGTGGAGCACGACCCACCGCCGGAGGGTAGCGACGAGGACCCCGGCCCGTTCGTAC
>JACDDK010000088.1 GCA_013817025.1 Rubrobacter sp. | reverse complement strand
AAGCCGTCGGCGGAGCTTCGAACAGGGCGACCAAAGAGATCGAAGCCGCCCTCGAAGAACGGCTCGAAAAGGTCGCCGCCGCCGAGCGCGAGGAGCGTTTACGCGCCGAGGCCGTGGACGTTACCCTCCCCGGTGTGCCCTACCCGAAGGGAAGCCTCCATCCTTCGATGCGCGTCATAGACGAAGTCGTGGACTTCTTCGTGGGCCTCGGCTACAGGGTCGCCGAAGGACCCGAGGTCGAGACCGACTATTACAACTTCACCGCCCTGAACATACCGCCGGGACACCCGGCGCGCGGCATGCAGGACACCTTCTTCCTCGACGAGGGGCTCGTTCTGCGGACCCACACCTCGCCGGTCCAGATCCGGACGATGCTCTCCCAGGAGCCGCCCATCTACATCGTTTGCCCCGGCAGGACCTACCGGCGCGACTCCGACCCGACACACACCCCGATGTTCAACCAGATAGAAGGGCTGGCCGTCGACGAGGGACTCACTCTAGGCCACCTGAAAGGTACGCTGGCGGCGATGGCCCGGCACGTCTTCGGCGAGGACGTGAAGGTCAGGCTCAGGCCGAGCTACTTCCAGTTCGTCGAGCCCGGGGTCGAGTTGGACGTGAGTTGCTTTGTATGCGGGGGGAGCGACCCGAACTGCAAAGTGTGCAGGGGCGCCGGCTGGATCGAGATGCTCGGCGCCGGGATGGTAGACCCAGCGGTCCTCGAAGAGGTCGGCTACGACCCCGAAAAATACACTGGCTTCGCCTTCGGGATGGGGCCCGACCGCATGGCGATGGTCAAGTACGGCGTCCCGGACCTCAGGCTCTTCTTCGAGGGCGACCTCCGCTTTCTCCAGCAGTTTTAGAGACGTCGCATGAGACGCCTACACTAGAAAGGAGACACCCTTGCGCGTTCCTCTGAGTTGGCTCCACGAATACGTAGACTTCGACCTTTCGACCAGCGAGTTGGTAGAGCTTTTCTCCCTGCGTAGCCAGGAAGTGGACGGGATCGAGCGCCTGGGCGTAGTGGATGGAGAGGTCGTGGTCGGAGAGGTCGTCGAGTTTGGGCCGCATCCCAACGCCGACCGGCTCAACGTCGCGAAGGTAGATCTCGGGGGACGGGAGGTACAGATCGTCGCTGGCGCCCCGAACCCATACCCCGGCGCCAGGGTTCCGGTTGTCCTGCCCGGCAGCACGCTGGCCGACGGCCGCAAGCTCAAGAAGGCCAAGCTGCGCGGGCTCGAATCGTACGGGATGATGATGAGTGAGCGCGAGCTCGGCATCTCGGGCGAGCACACGGGGATACTCCTCCTGGACGGTTCCTATGAGATCGGGCGGCCTCTCGCGGACTACTTCCCGGCCGGCGAGACCATCCTGGAGCTAGACGTAAACCCCAACCGCCCCGACTTGTGGGGCATGATCGGAGTCGCCCGCGAGCTCGCCGCTATCCTCAAAACATCGTTCCGCGTCCCGGAGTCGAACTTCTCCGCCAGCGGTGCCCCGACCGCGGACTACACCCTGCGTGTCGAAGCTGGAGACCTCTGCCCCCGCTACGACCTGCGCCGCGTCTCCGGCGTCCGTCCTGGCGAGAGGGCTCCCCTGGAGATGCGCCGCCGCATCCACGCTGCCGGTATGCGACCCATCAACGCCATAGTCGACGCTACGAACTACGTAATGCTGGAGACCGGCCAGCCCATCCACGCCTTCGACGCCGCGAAGGTGCGAGGCGGCATTGTGGCGCGGCGGGCGCGTCCCGGCGAGGAAATGACCATGCTCGACGGTCACACGCGGACGCTGGACGAAGAGATGCTCGTGATCTCCGACGAAGAACGTGGACTGGTGGTCGCGGGCGTAATGGGTGCCGAAGACGCCGAAGTCAGCGACGAGACGAGCGATGTCCTCGTGGAAGTCGCAACCTTCGTCGGGACCAACATCCTCGCGACTTCCCAGCGCCTCGCCCTACGCACCGACGCATCTGGCCGCTACGAGCGCGGCCTCGACCCCGAGATGGTTGACTACGCCATGTCCCGCGTCTGCGGTCTAATCGCCGCTGAAGCCGGGGGAACCGTGGCCGGGGATACGCTGATCCACTACCCCGAACCCGTCCAGCCTCGGACGATCTCCATGCGTCATTCGCGCACCGAACTCCTTCTGGGAATGCGCGTGGAGCAAGAAGAGGCGGCGGAGCGGCTGCGGTTGCTCGGCTGCGAAGTGTGGAGTGAAAATGGGCGGATAGAAGCCACAGTGCCGACCTTCCGGCGCGACCTCTCGCGGGAGGCCGACCTGATCGAAGAGGTTGGGCGTTTGATCGGCTTGGAGAATATCCCCGAGCGTTTACCCGGCGTCCCACTCCTCGGCGGTCTCACCCAGGACCAGAGAAAGCTCCGCCTGCTGCGTCACCTTCTAGCCGACCTCGGTCTTACTGAGACCGTCACCTATCCTTTCGGCCCCGACCGCTGGCGCGACGACCTCGGCTTCGACGCCGAGTCCGGCGAGGGGTTGCGCCTTCGCAACCCTCTCAGCGCCGAAGCCGCCAACCTCAGAGAGACGGTGTTAACCGGACTACTCGACGCTACGGCCAGGAATCGCGCCTTTGGTTCTCGTGGCGTCGCGCTCTTCGAGGTCGGGCGCATTTTCGAGTCTGTGGAGGCTGATGCCGAAATGCGGCCCGGCATCATTGACTACCGCATGAACGGCGAGGCTGTCCGCGACCAAAGCATCATTCCCGAAGCTCTTATGGGCGTCCGCGAGGAGAATCGGGTGGGCGTTCTTCTCGCGGGCAACACACGATCCGCCGGATGGAACGCGCAGGCGACATCAGCCGATTTCTTCCAGGCCAAAGGTATCGTCGAGCGCCTGGTACCCGGTGCAATATTCGAGCCTCGTGTCCGGCCTTTTCTGCATCCCGGTCGCGCCGCTGCGGTGTTGGTCGGTGGGATGGAGGCTGGATGGGTTGGGGAGATCCACCCGAGCGTAGCCGAGAAATTCGACCTCGAAGGCTGGCCGCTTGCGGCGTTCGAGCTGAATTTCGCCCTCTGCGAGCCAGATTCGCAGTCGGGATTCGAGCCTTTTGCCAACGTGCCAGCCGTGACCCGAGACCTCGCTGTCGTCGTGTCTAGGGCGACCCGAGTCGGGGATCTCACATCGACTCTACAAAACGCGGAAAGCACTTTGTTGACAGAGCTTCGCGTCTTCGACGTCTATGAAGGCCCGCAAGTTCCCGAAGATATGAAGAGCGTGGCCTTTAGCTTGATCTTCCAGGCCTCCGAGACCCTCACGGACGAGGAGGTCAACGCCGAATTCCAGCGCCTCGCTGAACGCCTGCGCAAAGAGTTCGACGCTGAAATCCGCAGTACCTGAAGTCTATTGGTAGAGGCCTCACGAGCGTCGGGACGATCCCTTGTAACATTTGGACGCTTCGACTACAGTGCTTCCCGAACGAAGTGGATCGGGCACGATGCGGCGTGCCGCAAACCGCTCGAAAACGGTCTCAATTTCGTAGAGCGGTACGGCGTTTATCGAACCAATCGAGCCATCGCTTCGAGAAGCACCTGTTCGTTCGGCAGTCAAAAAAGCTGAAGTCTAACTGCTGAAAGCGTGGTTCGCGAAAAGTTCAATCCTTTCACAGACCGCTTTGGTTGGACCATTCGGACGCGAGCACGCTCATCAGGATCGCGTCGTGGAAAGCGCCATCGCGTCTGATAGCGTCTCGTAATCGTCCTTCTTGGCGGAACCCGAGTCGTTTGTAGGTCTTGATGGCCGCCTCGTTGAAGTCGAAGACGCTCAAGCCCACTCGCCGCAGCCCGAGATCCTCGAATGCGTAGTTTAGGATCGTCTTCATGGCGTCGCTGCCGTGGCCTCGCGCTCTATTGGCCGAGTCGCCCACGATGATCGAGAGGTCCGCTGAGGCGTGGGCTTTGCTGATGTTCATGAGGCTTATAATGCCCAGCGGCTCGCGTTCCGCTTTACGATAGATAGCGAACGACCTCTCCGTTGTGGAGGCTTCGCGATCCTCGAAGAGTCGCTCGACTTCGCGGGACCGTAGCGGCTCCGCCGTCCAACTCGTCAGACGCCAGACTTCGGGGTCTGAATACCAGCGACCGTAGATCTCATAATTTCGCCGGGCGTGAGGACGCAATTCGACACCCTCGCCAACCAGCACTTTCTCCCTGTCGGACAGTCGCACGAGGCCAATAGTACCGGGCCGGCGCGTGTGGCGCTATGCTAGACTCATCGAGATGAAGGTGATCCCCGACCGCATAGTCTCTTTGGGTTTCGGCAAATATGTGCGCGCCGACCGGATCGTGGCGCTAGTCCCCATCGAAGAGGATCGCGGCAGTGGACGGCGAACCCTCGTATACGTCGATAACGTCCGCGAGCCGCTCGTCGCGGGCCGCACTGAGGCGACCATCCTGCGCGACATGGTGGGCGCGGAGAGCGGCGCGATAGAGATGCTGCGGGAGTTGCAGGTCCAGATAGGACAAGTACGTCCGCTCCTGAAGTCCTCCATCCGCTCCGAAGCCGGCCTCGACCTCGATCAACTCTCCCGCCGAATCAACGAACTCTCCGGCGAACAGGAATCCCCGCGTATATTCTGAACGCCGACTTCTACGATAGAGACCCGAGAATAGTAGCCGTGGATCTCCTCGGATACACCCTGACCCACCACACCCCCGAAGGCGACACGTCCGGCATTATCGTGGAAACCGAAGCTTACCGTCCCGAAGATCCGGCCTGCCACGCCTACAAAGGTCCCACCATGCGAAACCGCAACCTCTTCGGCGCGCCTGGCATCGCTTACGTCTATCTATCCTACGGTATACACCGGCTCCTGAACGTCGTCTGTGAGCCCGAAGAAGTAGGCAGCGCCGTCCTAATTCGGGCGCTGCGTCCCACTGCGGGTCAGGAGCTAATGGCTCAAAGGCGCGGTCGTCCGAACGACCTCTGCAACGGCCCTGGAAAACTAACACAGGCGCTCGGTGTGGATCTTTCCAAAGACGGGCGGGACCTCACCTCCGGCGACCTCGTTATCTCTCCGAACGAAGCGCTCGAGGGTGAGATCATCGCCACCACGCGAATAGGCATCTCGCACGGCGTCGACCTGCCTTGGCGCTACTTGGTCACGGGGGAGAGGGACGTCTCGGTGCCGCCGAAAG
>JACDDK010000087.1 GCA_013817025.1 Rubrobacter sp. | reverse complement strand
GACGTACGCGGAACGGTTCGAAAGGAGCACGGAGGGGTATGAGAAGGTTCGTCGCAGTGGTCTTTGTCGACCCCGAAGATGGCGGGTACGTGGCGACTATACCCACCGTTCCCGGAGTAGCGGGCCAAGGCGAGACTGAGGAAGAGGCGTACGAGGATGTCGAGAAGGCGCTCGCCTTCCACCTGGAGTCGCTGGCGGAGAGCGGTGAAGAGTTGCCGGAAGATCTGGCCCCCACGAGCGCGCGCGCCATAGAGATCGCCGTCTAACATGACCCAAATACCGGTCGTATCCGGCAAGGAAGCCGTAAGGGCTTTCGAGCGCCTCGGGTACGAGCAGGTCAGGCAAAAGGGTTCGCACGTGTTTATGAAATGCGAGGGACGCACTTCTTTGAGCGTCCCTCTAAACAACCCGGTGAAGCGGGGGCTTCCGCGAAGCCTCGTATGAGCTGTGGGTCAGCGATAGACATCCCTGCGGTGGCCTATGTCTACAACAAGCACTTCTCGCGCTTCGTCGTCTATCTCGTAAATTGCCCGGTAGTCGCCCACTCTGATCCGCCACCCATCCCGGCCTCGCAACTTGCGGCTTCCCGGTGGGCGAGGATCATTCGAGAGGGCCTGAAGACCTTCCTCGATGCGGTCTTGAGTGTCTTTAGGGAGCCGAGTTATTCGTTTTTGCGCTCTCCGCTGTACGATTACGGATTAGCGCATCAACCTCCTGTTACCTTTCCCTCCTTGATCTCTCGCATGGCCTGTTGCAGGGGGATGGCCTCATCTCCCTCCCTCTCGATCTCCAACTTCGCTTCATCGTAGGCGCGGATGTCGTCCAGTTCTTCCAGCTCTTCCAGCAGACGCTCGAAGTCTTCGATGGTCAAGATCACCTCGACTCGCTCGCCGTTTTTATCGACCACGTATCTTGCGTCCATGGGAACCGCCTCCTCGTTCCGATCCATTCCAAGATTCTAAGTTTGTACCGCGGTTCCCAATCCCGTAACCGCCCCGGAGCACAAGAAGTCGCTCTCTCGCCTCGGAAGCGCGGTCAAGGGACGAGATAGAGATGTTCCCGTCTCGGCACTGCTTGTTCCTTCTTCGCGCCGATAGCGGTAAGTATCGACAAAGAACACGAAGGTTAGGGCAAAGAAAAGCGCCCCCGGAGGGGCGCCTGGAGCAGGCGTCGCAACTACGCTTGCTTTACGGTACCTGTACAACCCGACCTTCGGCTGCGGTGTCGAACTTGAAGGTGGCTCCACCGAGGGTGTTCTTGGACGTAGCCGCCCACGCAGTTGCACTCGCCGTCGTGTTCGTATAGGTCACGTTCTCGCTCTGGCGGAACCCGTAGGCTTTGAGCTGGACATCTGTCGCGCAGTTCGCGTAGCTACCGGCGTTATCGGCGGAACACGAGGTGGCGGCCGCCGAAGCGTTTCTCAGGTCGCTCTTTGCCGTCGCCTCGTAGGCCTGCGTCCGCTGAGCCAGGAACACCGGGATGGCGATGGCGGCGAGGATGCCGATGATGATCACGACGACCAGCAGCTCGATGAGCGTGAAGCCTCGCTCGTCTTCCCTGGCTTCCTTCATCCTGCGGGCGAAAAAGTGCAACATGTCGTTCTCCTTCTCTTTCAGTTTACTCGCGTTTCTTGCTTACACTTACGTTAAGCCCGTCCATCCCCGAATTAGACACCTCCGGCGAAAATTTCTCGAAAAGTTTTTCGGATGCCCATATATAAGGCGATTCAAGCCGATGGTTCGGGGTGAAGCCTCCGCCGGGCGCGAGACGCCGCGTGTTATCCTTACGTTTACTAATAAAAGTAAGGAGACATGATGCACAGAGAAGCCAGGATCACGAGCAAGGGTCAGGTGACGATACCGAAAGACATTCGCCGGGCGATGCGGGCGGAGAAGGGCGACGTGTTGGTCTTCGAGACCGACGAATGGGGCGTGCGTCTGAGGTTGCTGCCGCCCGGGGACGTGTTCGAGGAGTATGAAGGCGCCTGGCGGGAAGGTGAAGGAAAGAGCGTCGAGGAGATCAACGCCTGGTTGCGCGAGCTTCGTGGGCACGATACTTGAATACGGCTGTGGACACCAATGTTTTCGTTTCGCTCCTGACCGGACCTATGGAGGAAGCCCGAGCCGCGCGGCATTCTCTACGGAAGGCCGAGGAACGCGGACCTCTCGTAGTCTGCGCTCCGGTCCACGCGGAGTTGAGCGCGGCTCCCGGACGTGGTCCCGACGAGGTCGATGTCTTTCTGGATCTCGCTCGCGTCGCCGTGGACTGGGATTTGAGTGAAGACACGTGGCGAACGGCGGCTCTGGCTTTCAAAGGATACGCCGAGCGCCAGCGGGCGCAGCCCGGAGGTTCGGGGCCTCGGCGTATCCTTGCGGACTTTGTGATCGGCGCTCACGCTCTACATACCGCGAGCGCCCTGTTAACCCTTGACCACGGCTTCTACCGGGTGGCCTTCCCCGATCTGGCGGTGCTTGTTCCCGAGTAGCCTCCGCTACCGCATACCAGACTACGATGCGGAAGACTTCCCCGCCGGTGACGAGGCGATGGCCGGATCCCGGCAAACCGGAAAATGTAGAATGCCGCCCTGGCAGGTGAGATCGTCGAGTTGAGCAAGAAGGGGCGGTTGAATGTCCCGCGCGGGGTAATGAAGCGTCTCGGCCTGGAGGGAGACGATGATAGTCGAAGTGGACGAAGAAGGTGCTGCCGCCCCGCGTCCCGCCGGAGTCCATCCGGTTGACGCCCCGTCGAAGGGGTAGCGAACGGTAGGTCGGGTTCACCGGCGAGGAGCAAGGACGGTCAGGCCGTTGACGCGCGCCGCCTCCGCGAGCCGCGCGTCATAGGCGACCATCGCACCGAGCTGCTCCCCGAGTGAGAGGGCGGTCGCCAGGTGGATCGCATCCAGGGACCGTAGCTCCCCAGGATCGAGGCGCGCGGCGGCTCTCAAAACCTCTTCGTCGAGACCGATGGTTCCCAGCCGGACGAGCACATCTTCGGCCCGCCGAAGCGACGGTGCGTCACCTCCGGCCCTCCTCACCGCCCTCGGCACCTCCACGCGGGCGAGTGCGCTGGTTACCCGCTCGGGCCGGTCGGAGAGGAGATCCATCAACGCCCCGGTCTCCGGCTCCGGTAGGATGAGCTTGACGATGGCAGAAGAGTCGAGATAGAGCAGGCTTTCGCTCAAATCCGCTCTTCACGCTCCGTCTCCAGCGCCTCGGTCAGCCGCCGCGATGGCGGACCCTCCGGCGGACCGAGATCCAGGACGTCCCCAACCGGAGCCTCCGCCCGTCCCGACGCGACCAGCCGCCCGAGCGGCGTGGACTCCTCCGGCAACGGGGCCAACACCGCCACCCTCCGTCCCCGTTCCGTTACCTCGAAGCTCTCGCCCACCGCCACCCGCCGCAGGTACGCGCTCAGGTTCTGCCTTAGTTCCCGCACCCCGACCCGCCGTCTACGCTCCATGTAGCACATGGTAGCACAACACGTCCGTCACGGTTTCCCGTGCTCCGAGCCGCCGGAGTGGATCTACACCACGGTGCGGAAGACTTCCTCGATGGTGGTTAGGTTCTGGGCATGACCATGCCCGTTGCCGCGGCTCGCGACGTTCTTCGAGGGAAGGTCTGGGCCGCTCAAGACGAGTCGCGCCGTCCGAGCAAGCGCCGCAAGGACTTGCTGGACATAGAGCGCCTGATCGAGTCCGACCCCGCGTTGCGGGACTCCGTGCCGCAAGAAGTCCTGGACCGGCTGGAGCTTTAGCCGCCGTACTCCATCGGGGTGTCTTCGAATGGAGAATGATAGACTCGCTTTCATGGATGGAATGGTCGTCAGGATCGGCAAGGGTGGGCGCGTCCACGTCCCCAAGAAGGCGATGGAGCGTCTCGGACTGCGCGAGGGCGAAGCCTTGATCGCGGAGGTCTCCGAGGAGGGGACGTTGGTGCTTCGGTCGGCTGGCGCGTACCCCATCGAAACCTACGACGACCGCCGCGTCGAAGAGTTCCTGGAAGCGGATTCACTTACGCAAGAGGAGAAAGAGAAGATCTCCGGGTTTCTCCGGGACGATGGCGTTAATCCCCGCCGGGGAGTTGGTTCGCTGCCGCGAGGGCGGTTGAGATCGTGACGCTTTCGTAGGAGCCAAGGTCCAGCAGGTGCCGATCACCGGAGACGATCCAGCACACATCGGACTGGATCGCGCACTCCAGCACCCGGTCATCGTCGGGGTCTTCGCTTATTACTTCGAGCGTGCGAGACGGCGATACCATGAGCGCATGTAGAAGGATGTCGGAGACGAATTCCTCTATCTCATCCTCGGTGAAGCCGAGCTTTGGATACCTCAAGACGCGTCGCAACTCGTCGAGGAGCGCGTTCGAGGTCGCCAGTTGCAATTCCCCACTTCTGCACCGTTCGTAGAGTAGACGCTCGTTGCCGCGCCAGCCCAGCGCGGATACCAGCACGTTGGTGTCGAGTACTATGGTCGGCCGCGCGCCCACCGGATGGCGTCCTCTACGTCCGAGCGTGATACGCCATTGTCCTCGAACCGCTCCGCGATTCGGCCCGCCAGCGAGCTAAATTCCTCTTCGGATACCAACCGACCTTTACGCACCAGAAGGTCCTCACCCTTCGGCTCCAACACCAAATAATCTCCTTCCTCCAGACCGTAGCGTTCTCTCACGGCCTTCGGGATGGTCACCTGACCCTTCGAGGTGATTCTAGTTCTGTACTGTGGCATGATTCCTTACCTCCTTACTTGGAGTTTAGCACGGGCGCGAAGGCTGACACCGCGAACGGGAAAAGGCGGGAACCTTCCACTTGACGATGCGGAAGGCTCCCTCGACAGTGGTCCTGCCGTTTATCTTGGTGGCGTGGGATATTCTCCGGTTGAGATCCGGCGTAGTACGAGATCCTTTGCTCTTCGATGCCGGTCAGCATCTCGTAAACGCCGAGCCGCCACGGCAGCCCGTCCCGCCGCGACGCTCGCAGCCTACGGCTTCATAGCTTTTTCGAGCGCGCTCTAGCCGCCGTAGTCCATCGGGGTGTCGAAGTCGGTGAGGATGTCGGCGGGGCGTTTGAGGTTGGCGGCCACGACCTCCCCCAGGTAGACGGTGTGGTCTCCGGCCTCCATCTTCCCGGCGACGCGGCATTCCAGGTGCGCGAAGGCTTCGTC
>JACDDK010000006.1 GCA_013817025.1 Rubrobacter sp. | reverse complement strand
GTATCGACGAGCTCTCCGAAGAGGACAAGGTCATCGTGGGTCGGGCGCGGCGGTTGCAGCGGTTCCTCTCGCAGCCGTTCTTCGTGGCCGAGCAGTTCACGGGCCTCGAAGGCAAGTTCACGGACCTCGAAGAGACGATCCGGTCGTTCAAGGAGGTCGTCGAGGGCAAGCACGACGAGCTGCCCGAGCAGGCTTTCTACCTTGTCGGCAGCATCGACGAAGCTATCGAGAAGGCCAAGCGCATCGGCGGCGACGACTCCGACGACGAAGAGTCCTCCGAGAATGATTCCAACGAAGAAGCCTCTGGCGAAGAAGCGGCTGACGAGGAATCTTCCGACGAGAGCGACTCTCCGACCGATGACGAGTCGCCGCAAGCTCGTCAATCCGCTAGCGATAGCCCGGCGGGCGAGTCGGACAACAACGACGAGGGTGAGAAGAAGTAGTGTCGGAGAGTAGGGACGAGGGGCGGCAGCTTTTCTGCCGGATCATCACGCCCGAGGGGATCGTCTACGACGGCGAGGCCGACCTCATCGTCGCCCGCATAGCCGACGGTGACCTCGGGGTGATGGTGAACCACGAGCCGCTGGTCTCCAGCGTCGAGATCGGGGAAGTCCGCGTCAAGGAGGGTGAGGAGCGGCACGTCTTCGCCACCTCCGACGGCTTCTTCAAGGTCTCCGAAAACCTGGTGCAAGTGCTGGTCGAAGAAGCGGTGGTGGCTGATGAGATCGACGTGGACGAGGCCGGCAACCGGGTGGAAGAGGCCGAACGCGAGTTGTCGGAGGTCTCGGAGGACGCCGAGGATAGTGATAGAGTGCGCGGCGACATAGAGCGTCGGCGGCGCATGGGGGAGAACCTGACCCACGTTGCGCATAGGTACGGCAACGGCTAGAGCCTCGGCGGGCCGAGCATAACGAAAACTTAGTGCAAACGTTACCGTTTCGTAACTTGCGACCCGCATGATGTAGAACGTGAGCGCGCCGGAATGGAGAAGGCGCGAGACGAGCAAAGTATCGGGAGGGTGTACATGGAACGTTTTCTGGTCGAGGGCGGGGCGCGGCTCCACGGTGAGGTAGAAGTCTCCGGGGCCAAGAATGCGGCCCTGAAGTTCATCGCGGCATCGCTTCTGGCACCAGGGCGCACGACCTTACATAACGTCCCGCGCATCAAGGACGTCGGGACTATTTGCTCCGTTCTCGAAGGTCTCGGGGCATCCACGGATTTCACGGGCCATACCCTTGAGATAGACGCCGGGAGCATCGACTCCTACACGGCACCCTACGAGCTAGTGCGCCAGATGCGGGCTTCCATCGTGGTGCTCGGGCCGCTGGTGGCGCGTTTCGGTGAGGCGGAAGTCTCGGCGCCGGGCGGTTGTAACCTGGGTTTGAGGAAGTTCGACTTTCACTTGAACGGGTTGCGGGCTTTGGGGGCTGAGGTCGAGTTGGATCACGGCTTCATCAAAGCCACCGCGCCGAACGGCTTGCGAGGTGCTGAGATCATCTTCGAGTATCCGAGCGTCACGGCCACCGAGAACGTGATGATGGCGGCGGTCCTCGCGACCGGCATCACGATAATCGAGAACGGCGCGCGCGAGCCGGAAGTGGTCGCTCTGGCCGACTTGTTGAACGCGATGGGCGCGTCCATCGCCGGAACGGGGACGAGCCGCATCGTGATCGAGGGTGTGGAGGAGCTTCATCCGGTCGAATGGGCGGTGATGTCCGACCGTATCGAGGCCGGTACGTTTATCATGGCGACCGCCGCGACGGGCGGCGAGGTGACCATCCTGGGCGCGAAGCCCGAGCACATGAAGATGGAGTTCGAGCGGCTCGGCGAGATGGGCGTGGATTTGCGCCCCGTCACGGGTGGCGTGCGCGTGCGGGTGGACGACCCTGAGGCGCTCAACGGCGTGGACGTGGTGACGTTGCCGTTCCCAGGCTTCGCGACGGATTTGCAGGCGCAGATGATCACGCTCATGACCCGGACCTCGGGCGCGAGCGTAATCACCGAGAACGTCTACGAGAACCGCCTGCAAGTCGCCGAAGAACTCAACCGCATGGGTGCGGGCATAGACTTGTTCGGTGGTCACCGAGCCCTGATCCGGGGTCCGAAAAAACTCTCCGGCACCACCGTGGAGGCCCCGGACCTTCGCGGTGGCGCGGCCCTCGTAATGGCCGGCCTCGTGGCCGAAGGTACGACTATTGTGGACGGCGCAAAGCACATCCTGCGCGGCTACGAGGACTTCGAAGCGAAGCTAACGAACCTCGGAGCGACCGTCGCATTCGAGGCCGAAGCCACCGTCGGCGGGTGACGGGCGGGCGGGTCTGAAGGACCCGACATCGACAGCGTGCTATGCGGAGCCCCGGCGCGTCCAACGCTCGCCGGGGCTTCTTTCGCTTTGGGCGGCTTCGGGTGTGTAGAATAGCGCGGTGTCCGCCGGAGATTGCGGCGGGACTTCGACCGATAGATGGAGCGGTAACCTGGCGGTGACGGCGAAAAACTCGGAGGTGCTCGCGCTGACGCGGCGGTTGGTGCGGTATCGGTCGTACACGCCGGGGGCGGCACAGTCGACGATGGACTTTATCAACGGGTGGTTCGAGGCTCGGGGGCTCGAGACCGTCCAGTACAAGGGCGCGGGGCCGCAGGGGGAGCTCACGTCGCTGGTGGTGCGGGTCGGGGCGGGGGAACCTCGGATCCTCTTGCACGGTCATGCGGACGTGGTGCCGGGCGAGGAGTGGCAGTTCGAGCCGCACGAGGAGAACGGCGAACTCTACGGTCGCGGCGTGTACGACATGAAGGGCGCACTCGCCGCGATGATGTACGCCGTCGAGGACCTGGAGAAGATCGGCTGTCCAGCGACGGTGGAGCTTCTGATCGTCCCGGACGAAGAACACGAGTACGGAAGGCCCGCGGGCGCGGAAGTCCTTATAGCAAAAGGCCATACCGGGGATTTCCTGATAACCGGGGAGCCGACGGACTTTCACATCGGGACGCAGGCGAAGGGTGTTTTGGGCCACCGCATCACCATGCTTGGCAAGAGCGCGCACGGTTCGCGCCCCTGGCTCGGCAAGAACGCCGTCCTGTTGGCCTACGAACACTTCGATCGCGTACTGAAGCTGCCGTTCGCCAGCGAGCGCAGCGAATTGTTCCCGTATCCGAGTATCAACCTGGCGCGCATCATTGGGGGGGATGTGCTGAACCGCGTCCCCGACCGGGCGACCTACGACCTCGACATCCGGTACCTGCCAAACCAGGACCCGAAGGAGATCACGCACCAGATCAACTCGATAGACCTGCCCGCCGAGGTGGAAGTCCTGTTCTCCCGCGAACCGACCTACGTCTCCCGCCGCGACCCGTTCGTGAAGGTCCTGCGCGAGGTCGCCGCCCGCCACTTCCACGGCAACCCGGTCGGCGTCGGACGGCACGGCGCGTCGGATATCGTGTACTTCCAGCGGGTCGGCGTCCCCGGCGTCGAGTTCGGACCTATCGGAGGCGGCCACCACGGACCCAGGGAGTACGTCGTCACCGATTCCCTCGAAACCTACCGCCAGATGCTCGTGCAGTTCGTCCGGATACTCGGGCGAAACGGAAAAGGTTGTTAACGGTTCATAAACTATATATTGCTACTCTTAGTAGCGTCTTGAAAGTTCTTGTGAACACGAGTATATTTCGGGTGTGAACGGGTAAGAAAGGTGTAGTTTGACTCTTGGGTTGATTCAGCAGGGACCGGGGTACGGAGCGGCGTACCTTTACGTTGGAATTTTCTTGTTGTTGGTGTCGGGTTTCGTGGCGACGGTCTTGGTGATAGCCCGTTTGATCGCCCCGAGCCGAAGCTCCAACACCAAAGGTCAGATCTACGAGACCGGCGAGGCCACCGTTACCGACACGTGGCGACCGTTTCCGGTGCGCTACTACGTCTTCGCGCTGCTGTTCCTCATCTTCGACGTCGAGGCCGCTTTCCTTTATCCGTGGGCGGTCGTCTACAGCGAGCTTGGGGTCTACGGCTTCGTGGAGATGACGATCTTTGTCTTGATCCTGGTAGTGGGCTTGGCCTACGCCTGGAAGAAGGGAGCCCTTAAATGGGTGTAATGCAGCAGTTCAACGAGCCGAACATCGCCACCACGAGCACGGACAAGCTCTTCAACTGGGCGCGCAAGAACTCACTGTGGCCCCTGCAGTTCGGCCTCGCGTGCTGCGCCATCGAGATGATGTCGACCGGCATGGCCCACCACGACCTCGACCGCTTCGGGGCCGGGTTCTTCACCGCGAGTCCTCGGCAGGCCGACGTGATGATCGTCTCCGGCACCGTCTCCACCAAGATGGCCGAGCGCATGACCCGCCTCTACGAGCAGATGCCCGAGCCGAAGTGGGTAATAGCGATGGGTGCCTGCGCCATCTCCGGCGGACCGTTCCTGGATGGTTACTCCGTGTTGATGGGGGCGGATCGCGTAATTCCGGTCGATGTCTACGTGCCGGGGTGTCCGCCGCGGCCTGAAGCCTTGATCTTCGGCATCATGACGCTTCAGAAGAAGATAGAGCGCGACCAGCAGGTTGGCTACGAGAAGGTGCAACCGGCGCTCGTGGACGACGACGGCAACGTCATGGAGTACCTGCCCGAGCGGGAGTACACCGGGATCAGCGAGGGCAAAGCCCCGCGCTTCGAGGGGATAAGGCCGATCAAACGGACCTACGTCTTCGAGCGCAAGGGAATGCCGCCCGCCTCCCAGACCGACGTCGGTTGGATCCCGAAGGAAGTCAAACAGAAGCTGAAGGAAGAAGCCAAAGCCAAGAAAGCCGCCGAACAAGAGGCCACCGGCGACGGTGCCGTAGCCACGGCGGAGAAACCACCGAAAGATAAAGCCGAGAAGCCGGAGAACGCCTAAATTGGCTCTGGCGATGCCGGAGGGGGATCTCCAGACTCGGCTGGATCGCTACCTGACGGGTTTCCGCAACGGACACGGCTTGGAAGAATCTGTGATAGAGGGGAGCGCGGTCAAGCTGGTGGTGCGACCGGAGATAATTACGGCGGTTATGGCTACGGCTCGGGAGCGGTTGGGCGTCCGGCATCTGTCGTTCATCACGGTGGTGGATCGGCGGGGGTCTTTCGAGGTCAATTACGAGTTGTTGGACCTTCGAGGCGCGCGGGTCAACGTCAAGACCGTGATCGAGGGCGAGGAGCCCGTGATCGACACGATAACGAGCGTGTATCCGTCGGCCAACTGGCACGAGCGGGAGGCTTACGACATGTTCGGGGTCGCGTTCAAGGGCCACCCGGACATGCGGCGCATCTACATGTGGCAGGATCACTTCGACCATCACCCGCTGTTGAAGAGCTTCGAGATCAGCACCAAGCGCACCTTCGAGGGACTGAGGTAGGAATATGCTTAGTGAAGAGCGCCACGTAGAGCCGTCGGACCAGAGCGCCCTGACCCAGCCCGCCGCCGGGCGGCTCGTGAGCCCGGACATCCGGGACGAGTTCGGCCTGGAGACGCTGGACATGAACATGGGGCCGCAGCACCCGGCGATGCACGGCCTGCTCCGGCTCATACTGGAGTTGGACGGCGAGACCGTGGTGCGGTGCGACCCGGTGATGGGGTATCTGCACCGGTGTCAGGAGAAGATCGCGGAGAACCGCATGTACCCGGCGGTGATACCGCTGACCGACCGCCTCGACTACTTCGCCAACATGCACAACGAACACGGCTACTGTCTGGCGGTCGAGGACTTGCTCGGCGTCGAGATCCCGCCGAGAGCCGAGTACATCCGGGTCTTGATGTGCGAGTTGATGCGGCTCGCGAGTCACATTCCGTCCGTCGGGTTCCTGATGCTGGAGCTTGGGGCGTTCACCCCGATTTTGTACTCCTTCCGCGAGCGGGAGCGGATACAGACGATATTCGAGGCCGTCACAGGCGCGAGGATGATGTTCCACTACATCCGCATCGGCGGGGTCAAGGCCGACTTGCCGGAGGATATTCCGCAGAAGATCTGGGACTACATCGAGTCGCTGGAATCGAACTTCCAGCGCGACTTCGTGGACTTTATCCAGGGCAACGAGATCTTTATCTCGCGCACGCGGGGCATTGCGAAGATGACCCAGGAGAAGGCCATTGAGATGGGTGTCACCGGCCCCGGTCTTCGCGGCACGGGCGTGGACTTCGACATCCGGCGCGACTACCCGTACAGCATCTACCCGGAGCTGGACTTCGACGTGATCACCGATACCGAGGGCGACGTCGCGGCCTCGTACCGGGTTCGTATCGCGGAGTGTTTGCAGAGCATTCGGATGATAAAGCAGTGCCTGGAGAAGATGCCCGAGGGCGAGGTTATGGGCGATACGGGGCGGCGCATCCGGCCCGCCGAGGGCGAAGGGTTTGGACGGGTCGAGAGCCCGCGGGGCGAGTATACCGTCCACGTCGTCTCGGATGGGACGGATATTCCTTACCGGGTGCATTACCGGGACCCCAGCTTCTGCAATATGCAGCTACTGCAGGAGATGGTGCCGGGTCATTACCTGCCGGACATCATGCCGATAATGGGGCTCGTGGACCCCGTTTCCGGCGGGTGGGATAAGTAATGCAGAGCGTTTTGAGCGTGCTGGACCAGGAACCTATTCGCTTTTTCGTCTCGTTCGGGGTGATCCTGTTTCTCGTCCTGAACCTCGCGGCGGTGCTGACGATGGCCGAGCGCAAGGTCGCCGGGTACATCCAGCTTCGGTACGGGCCTAACCGGGTCGGACCGCGCGGGTTGTTGCAGCCGTTGGCGGATGTCTTCAAACTGTTTACGAAGGAGAACGTCTCGCCCAATCGGGCGGACATGTGGATCTTTTTAGCCGCGCCGATTGCGATGTTTATTCCGGCGGCGCTGGCTTGGATAATTATTCCTTTCTCCCCGAGCGCCGTCGTGGCGGACTTGAACGTCGGGATCCTGTTCTTCGTGGGGATCACGTCGATTGGGGCTCTGGGGGTTATTATGGCGGGTTATGGGAGCCGGTCGACGTTCTCGTTGCTGGGGGCTCTTCGTGGGGCGGCGCAGCTGATCTCCTACGAGGTACCGATGATCCTGAGCTTGCTCGGCGTGGTGATGTTGACCGGCAGCCTCTCGCTGGTGGAGGTAGTCCAGGCGCAGGGCGGCGGGTTCTGGAACTGGTATTTCCTGCCGCAGTTGCCGATGTTCTTCGTGTTCTATATCGCGGGGTTGGCCGAGGTGAAGCGGGTGCCGTTCGACCTTCCCGAGGGCGAGAGCGAGATCGTGGGTGGGTTCATGGTCGAGTATTCGGGGATGACGTGGGCGCTGATGCAAGCGGCGGAGTTCGCTTCGCTGGCTTTGATCTCCGCTATGAGCGTGACGTTGTTTCTTGGGGGCTGGCAGCCGCCGATAGAGGCGTTGGACCTCGGTAACTTCAACTGGGCGTGGTTCGGGCTCAAGACGGCGCTTATCACGTTTACATTCCAGTGGATACGATGGAGCGTGCCGCGGTTGAGGATGGATCAGCTAATGAACCTGGGTTGGAAGATACTCGTGCCGCTGTGTCTGGTGTGGCTCTTCGTTACAGCCGGACTCATGCTCGTTTTCCCTTCGTTGGGCCAGTAAGGAAAGGTTGGAATATGCCGCAGGTAGGACAGGGAATTTTGAAGGGAATGGGCATTACGCTCAAGCACATGTTCGGGAAGAAGATCACACGCATGTACCCCGAGTACAAGCGCGACCTCCCCGAACGCAGCCGGGGTATGCTGACCGTGGACATGGACCGCTGCATCGCGTGCCTGCAGTGCATGAGGGTCTGCCCGGACCACTGCATCTCCATCGAACAGACCAAGCGCGACGCGGATGGCTCCGGCAAGGCCAAACCCTACGCCATCGGCTTCGTCATAGACGACTCGCGCTGCATGTACTGTAGCTTGTGCGTCGAGGTCTGTCCGGTGAACTGCATCTACCACACCGAGGAGTTCGAGGCGCAAGCCTACAACCGCCTGGAACTGGCCCGCCAATTCGGCGAACGCCCCGTGGACCCGACGGTGGACCCTCGCCCGACCGTAAAGAAGAAGCCGAAGTCTGCAAAGGCCGCGGCGGATGGTGACGCGACCAAGAAAGCGCCGCCGAAGAAGGCACCGCGCAAAAAGGAAGAGGCGGCTTCTTGATCGTCGCGTTCGGGTTTCTGGCCGGGATGGTGCTCGTCTCGGCGTTTGGGGTCGTGGTTAGCCGCAACGTGGTGCATTCGGCGTTGTTTATGAGCGTGTCGTTCTTGGGGGTGGCGGGGTTCTTCGTGATGTTGAACGCTCCGGCGCTCGCGGCTTTTCAGGTCCTCATCTACGTGGGGGCCGTGACGGTGGTTATCCTGTTCGGGATCATGTTCACGCAGAAGCCTCAAGTGCGGCGCTTCGCCACGATCATCAACCGCCAGTTCTGGGCGAGCCTCGTGGTCGCGTTGGGCATCGGGGCGTTCGTCGCAGTCATCGTGAGCATCGAGGACTGGGGCGATACCAAGAGCGGCGCCGGCTCCACGAGCGTGAGGGATTTGGGACGAAATTTGCTCGGTGTCGGGCAAGCGCCGGAGATCTTCTCGCTGTTGTTCGAGGTGGCTTCGGTGTTGCTGCTCGTGGCGGTGGTGGCGGCTATCGTGGTTAGCCGGCGCAAAGCCGGTGCGGGTGAGGATAGTCAAGTGGCCGAGCGGGTGGAGTCGTAATGCCGCCGCAGTTGCAGCAGGGCGTGGATTTCCTCAACGCCGAGATACCGTTGGAGTTTTATCTGGTGGTCGGTGCGATCATGTTCGCCATCGGGGCGTGGGGCGCGCTGATCCGGCGAAACGCCGTAGTGGTGTTTATGTGCGTGGAGTTGATGATCAACGCCGTGAACCTCTCTTTGGTGGCTTTTTCGGATTATCTGCCGCAAGCCAACGGCGAGGGGACCAGCTACGCGATTTTGGTGATCGCCATAGCCGCGGCGGAGATCGCGGTGGGACTTGCTATAGTGCTCGCCGTGTTCCGCTCGCGCCGGACGGTCAACGTCGATGAGATCAACACCATGAAGGGCTAGAGAGGCGGCTTAGTGGAACAAACGCTTACCGTAAGCCAACAACTTATCTTCGCCGCGATCCCGTTGCTACCGGCGCTGGTCTTTCTGGCGCTCGCGCTCTTCGGGCGGCTGCTCGGCGAGGCGGCGCAGTACATCGCTATCCTCGGCGTTACGGTCTCTCTCGTCTTCTCCGTCTTCGCGCTGATACAGGTGGTGCGGGGCGACGGAGCGCCGATAGACTTTGCGGTCGATTGGATCAACCTCGGCGAGGGCGGCTCGTTCCCCGTAGGCATCTACATCGACGGCCTGGCCGCGATGATGCTGGTCGTGGTGTGTCTTGTCAGCCTGATGGTGCAGCTCTACTCCGGGGCATTTATGGAGGGGGACAAGCGTTTCTCGTGGTACTACGCCGTCCTCAACCTGTTTACGGCTTCGATGCTTGGGCTGGTCGTCGCGCCGAACTTCATCGAGCTTTACATCTTCTGGGAGTTGGTGGGCCTCTGTTCGTACCTTTTGATCGGGCACTGGTTCGAGAAGCCTTCCGCGACCCGCGCCGCGCAGAAGGCTTTTATCGTTACTCGGGTTGGGGATGCGGCGCTCTTTGCCGGGATCATCATCTTCTGGGCGTATACGGGGACGACTTCCTACGAGGGGATCTCGGCGGCGGTACAGGCCGGCTTCCTCGGCGGTTCGGTGCTCACGGCGGCGATAGTGCTGGTGTTCGTGGGGGCAATAGGCAAGAGCGCGCAGTTCCCGTTGCACGTGTGGCTGCCGGACGCGATGGAGGGACCGACTCCGGTTAGCGCCTTGATCCACGCCGCCACGATGGTCGCCGCCGGTGTGTACCTCGTGGCCCGCACCTACGACATCTTCGTGCAGAGCGAGCAGGCGATGCTGACGGTGGCGTACATCGGGGGCTTCACGGCGATTATGGCCGGGACTATGGCGTTGGTAAAGAAGGATATAAAGCGCGTCGTGGCCTACTCGACGGTCTCGCAGCTCGGGTACATGATGCTGGGGCTCGGGGTCGGGTCGTACACGGCGAGCATGTTCCACCTGTACAACCACGCCTTCTTCAAGGCGCTGTTGTTCCTGTGCGCGGGGAGCATCATCTACGCGATGAACTCGTACAACATGCAGGACATGGGCGGTTTGCGGCGCAGGATGCCGATCACGTTCTGGACGATGGTGATAGCCGGGTTGTCGCTATCGGGGATCTTCCCGCTGGCCGGGTTCTGGTCGAAGGACGCCATCGTCGCTTCGACTTACGAGGAGCACTACTACGTGCTGTTCGGGATGGCGCTGTTGACGGTGCTGTTGACTGCGTTCTACATCTTCCGAGCGATCTTCATGGCGTTCATGGGCGAGCCGCGCTCGGAAGGCGCGCGAGAGGCCGAGGACCCGCCGGGCATCATGACGGGACCGATGCTCATACTGGCTTTCCTCTCTATCGTGAGCGGCTGGGTCGGCATCCCGGAGGGCTTCGCGGGGCTGCCGGTTACGGATTACTTCGCGGAGTTGGTCTTCCCGAGCGAGTTCGCCGCTGGGGCGTTGGATCTCGACGAACACTCCTTCAGCGTGGCTCTCGCGGTGATCTCGGTGGCGGTGGCGCTGCTCGGTATCGGGCTGGCCTATTTGCTGTACGTGCGGCAGCCGGAACGGGCGACCTCGCTGGCTGACCGTTTTCGTCCGCTGCACACTTTCCTGGACAATGGCTGGTACTTCGACGCGCTCTACGGGGCGACGTTCGTTCGTTTTGCGCGGTTCTTGGGGCGTCTCACTCGTGGGTTCGACCAGAGGGCTCTAGGAGGGCTCGTTGGCGGGGTTGGACGCGGGGCTATGGGGACAGGGGGGATTTTGCAGCGGTTACAGTCCGGTAGCGCACAGAACTACGCGTTGTTTATTCTCATCAGCGTGTTGGTGATCGGGGTGATAGTCGGGGCGCAATATACATTCCTGGTGGTCGCCTTGATCGCGCTGGTTACGGTGGCCGCCTTCGCGGTGGGGGCGAAGCTGTGATAACCACCATAACCATCTTTATCCCGCTGCTCGGCGCTATATTCGTCTCACTACTCCCGGACAACGAACGCACCGTCCGTTACGGCGCTCTCGCCGTCGCCGCCATACCGCTACTTCTTGCTACTTACATCTACTTCGCGTTCGGCGGAGACCTCGGCAACGCGGCGCTGTCGCAGGAGCTTACCTGGATACAGTCGTTGGACATCGGCTACCGCGTCGGCCTGGATGGTCTGGGCTTTGGGATGTTCATCCTATCGGCGCTTCTGACCCTGATCGCGGTGGTCTCCTCGTGGGATATTCACACGAACCTCAAGCAGTACATGGCGATGCTGTTCGTCGCCGAGGTCGGGATGCTCGGGGTGTTCGCGGCGCAGGACCTCGTGCTGTTCTACGTGTTCTTCGAGGTCACGCTTATACCGATGTATTTGATGGTCGGTATCTGGGGCGATGAGAATCGTCGACCGGCGGCGATCAAGTTCTTCATCTATACCTTTCTCGGCTCTACGATCATGCTCGCGGGCTTCCTGGCTCTGGGCGTCCTGGCGAAGACGTTCTCGATAGAAGGCTTGCAGAGCGGCGGCGGTCTCGGCGCGACGGCGCAGGTAGCGATAGCCGCCCCGATCCTCTTCGGCTTGATGGTGAAGGTGCCGGCCGTGCCGCTCCATTCCTGGTTGCTCGACGTGTACGTCTCAAGCCCAATCTCCACGAACGTCGTGCTCTCGGGCATCTTGCCGAAGCTCGGGACTTACGGGCTCATCAAGATAGCGATACCGCTCTTGCCGCAGGGCGTGGAGCCCTTCCTGCCGTTTATCGCGGCGTTGGGCGCAATCAACATCATCTACGGTGCGTTCGTGGCTTTCTTGCAGCCGGACTTGAAGTCGCTCGTGGCCTATTCCTCGATAGGAACTCTGGGCTTTATCCTACTCGGGGCGGCCTCGGGGAACGCGGTCGGGCTAAACGGCGCGGTTTTGCAGCAGGTGACGCACGGTATTTACTCGCCGCTGTTGTTCCTGTTAGTCGGCATCATCGCGGCTCGCACCGGAACGCGGCGCATTGCGGACCTCGGCGGGCTTGCGGCCCGGATGCCGTGGGCTGGAGCGCTACTGGCTCTCGGGGCTTTGGCGGCTATGGGACTGCCGGGGTTGGCGGTCTTCGCGTCGGAGTTTATGAGCATCATGGGCGGGTTCGAAGCGTTCCCGGTGCAGGGCTTGTTGGCGACGCTTGGGATCGTGCTGAGCGCTATGTACCTGCTGTACATGTTGTCCCGCACGGTCTTTGGGCCGATCACCAAGCCCGCCTACGAGCAGGCTAAAGACGCCAGCCCCATCGAAATGGCGGCTATCATGCCGCTGGCGGTTTTGTTGGTGGTGCTGGGTGTGTTTCCGGGGATTTTGGTCGCGGTGCAGCGACCGGCGGTCGAGGCGGTACTGGCCGCGATAGGGGGTAGCTAGTGACGTTTACGGGCGAGACGTTCGTGGGGTTGTTGCCGGAGTTGATCTCGACGGTCTTCATCGTCGTGGTATTGATGGTCGGCGTCTTCGTGGAGAAGTCTCCCGATCTGACGGCTAGCCTGGCGGCTCTCGGGGCTCTGGCGGTATTCGTGAGCGCGGCGGTACTGTTGGCTACGGGCTTCTCGGGGGAGTTCTTCGGGGGCGGGTTCGTGGTGGACAACTTCGCGTTGTTCTTCAAGATGATCGTGGCTGGTTCGGCGTTCTTCGCCGTCGTCACCGCCGCCCGCTGGTCGGGGCGTACTGGGGATCTCCCCGAGTACATGACGCTCATTCTCTCGGTGGTTTTAGGGGCGACGCTGCTGGTCTCGGTGCGCGACTTGTTCGGTGTGTTTCTCGCTATCGAGTTGGCGACGATTCCCTCTTACGCGCTGGTCGCCTTCGACCGGACCCGCCGCGAGAGCGCGGAGGGCGGGATGAAGTACCTGCTGACGGGCGTTATAGCGTCGTCGGTGCTGCTGTACGGGATGGTCCTGATCTACGGCGTCTCCGGCTCCGCCGCCCTCGCCGACATTGCCGAAACCTTCACCGGCCAACTCACCCCGGTGGCGATACTCGGCCTCGTAATGCTCCTCTCCGGCTTCGCGTTCAAACTCTCGGCGGCACCTTTCCACTTCTGGACACCCGACGCCTACCAGGGCGCACCGACGAGCGCCGCCGCGTTTCTCTCGGTCGCTCCGAAGGCCGCGACGTTCGCGGTGCTCCTGCGGATACTGCTCGAAGGTATGCCCGAGGCCGCGCCGACGTGGACGCCGGTGATGGCGTTTCTGGCTATCGTGACGATGTTCGTGGGGAACTTATTCGCGTTGCGGCAGCGCAACGTGCGCCGGATGCTGGCTTACAGCTCGGTGGCTCATTCGGGGTACATCTTGGCGGCGTTTGCGGCGCTTCAGGGACAGGGGGTTGCTACGGCGGTCGAGGCGGTTTTGATCTACTCGGCGGCCTACGCGGTCATGAACACGGGCGCGTTTCTGATGATAGAACTGGTCGGCGAGGACTCCAAGAGCTTTAACGGTCTATTCCGCACTCGCCCGGCACTCGCTTTGTGCATGGGCATCTTTATGGCCGCTCTCGTCGGCATCCCTCCGTTCTCGGGCTTCTTCGGGAAGGCGTGGGTGCTGTTGGCCGGCGCTCAGTCCGGCTCTATCGTAGTCTACGCGGTGCTTGGGGCGCTGGTCATAAACAGCGTCCTCTCGGTGCCGTACTACTTCGGGATTATCCGCAACATGTTCTTCGAGGAACCGACCAAAGACGCTATCTCGGAGCCGCGAGACACCGGCGCGGTAAAAGCCTCGGTCTACGTGCTCGCCGCCGCTACGACGCTCTTCGCGCTGGTTGTGGGGCCTCTGTCGGCGTTGACGCGAGCCTCGGGGTTGCTGTAGCGGCTGTGGCTTCTTAGACTTCGTGTAGACTGCCACTCTATGCGAGCCGTGATTCTTGTCGGCGGTAAGGGTACGCGATTGCGGCCCGTTACCTATGATATTCCGAAGGCGCTGGTGCCTCTTCGCAACCAGCCTTTTATGGGATATATGGTGGATTTTCTGCGCTCTGGCGGGTTGGATGGGGCGGTGCTTTCTTTGGGGTACCTGCCCGACCAGATCCAAGCCTACTTCGCTTCCCAGGACCTCGACGGCTTCTCCATCGACTACGCGGTCGAGGACTACCCTCTGGGGACGGCGGGCGGCATTAAGAACGCCGAACGGTACCTCGATGGTGGCACGATGGTTGTCGTAAACGGGGACGTGTTGACGGGGATGGACCTCGGCAAGGCGATAGAGCGGCACAAAGCGACAGATGCGCTAGCGACGATCACCTTGACGAGCGTCGAGGACCCGACGGCCTACGGGCTGGTCGAGGTGGACCACGAGATGCTCGTACATCGCTTTCTGGAGAAGCCAGCCTACGACGAAATCTCCACCAACCTCGTCAACGCCGGGGTCTACGTCCTGGAACCGGAAGTTCTGGAGATGATCCCAGCCGACCGCGAAGTCTCCATAGAGCGCGAGATCTTCCCGGAACTTCAAGCCCAGGGTCGCCTCTATGCCTATGTCTCCAGCTCGTACTGGAAGGACATCGGCACGCCGCGCAGCTACCTGGCCGCCTCCAACGACGTGCTCTCCGGCGCGGTCGGCGCGCGCGAAGACTTCGAGTACCTGGATGTGCATCCCTCTACTCAGGTCGGCAAGAACGTGAAGTTGCTCCCCCCGGTCTCCATAGCCGAAGGGTGCGAAATCTCGAACGGCGCGACCATCGGCGGGCGTTCGTCGCTCGGGCTCGGGTGCCGGGTAGGCGAGAGGGCGGTGGTCGAGAGCAGTGTGCTGCTCGATGGGGCTGAGGTCGAGGCTGGCGCGGTGGTGCGCGGTTCGATCATCGGCCCCCGAGCGCGGGTTGGCCACGGAGCCATCGTGCGCGGGATGTCGGTGCTCGGCGCGGGATGCGTCGTCGGCGAAGGCAACGTTCTCGACCAGGGCATCCGCGTCAACCCCGGCGTCTTCGTCCCACCCCGCAGCCTCAGCTTCTAGCCGCTACTCTCGACCCTGGCCGCAGGCTCGGCTAGAATGAAGCCGGGTAAGCGAGCAGCGAGGTGCCTACATGACCGTAACGCAACAGCCGGTCACTGCGGAGGAGCTGCTGCGCCTGTCGGGTGACGGGAAGCGGCGCGAGCTCGTTCGGGGAGAGGTGCGAAGTATGACGCCGGCTGGAAATATCCACGGGCGCATAGCGATGAACGTTTCGACGCCATTGGATCGGTACGGGCGCGAGCATGGCTTGGGAACGGTTTACGCCGCCGAAACTGGATTCAAGGTCTCATCGAACCCGGATACCGTGCGAGCCCCGGATGTCGCGTTCGTGCGCCGCGAGCACGTCGAGGAGATCGGTGAGGTCGAAGGCTACTGGCCGGGCGCGCCGGACCTCGTGGTCGAGGTCGTCTCCCCGAACGATTCGTACACCGGGTTGGAGGAGAAAGTGGCTGACTGGCTGCGGGCGGGAGCGCGGATGGTGGTTGTGATCGAGCCGCGTGGGAGAACCGTATCGGTGCGGCGTTCGCGGACGGAGATCCAGGTTCTGACCGAAGCGGATCATCTCGACGGTGGTGACGTGGTACCGGGTTGGTCGCTGTCCATGGCGGAAGTCTTCCGGTAGGCCGTTGCAGCCGTATCTGGACGTACTCGGTGATCTCTTCTACCCGCAACGCTGCGTTGGATGCGACCGCCGGGCGAGCGACGTATTGTGCCGGACGTGCTTCGAGAAGCTACCCGTGATCGGCGATCCGTTCTGCGAACGCTGCGGGATGCCCACCGCCTTCCAAACACCCGCGTGCGAGGCGTGCAAGAACGTGGACTTCGGCTTCCACGCGGCGCGCTCGCCGTTGCGCTACGAGGGTGTCGGAAAGGAGATCGTCCACTCCCTCAAATATCGGGGCTACACCCGCGTGGTAGAGAAACTAATGACCCCGCTAATGCTGGATGCTCTCGGCACCAACGCCCGCTTCGACGCGATAGTGCCGGTCCCGCTGCATCGTTCGCGACTGCGGCGACGCGGCTTCAACCAGTCTGAGCTAATGGCTCGAAGCCTGGCCGAAAAGCTTGGGACCACGGTTTCGGATACCCTAGAGGTTATGAGGAGGACCCGAGACCAGATCAAGCTCTCCGCAACCGCCCGC
>JACDDK010000086.1 GCA_013817025.1 Rubrobacter sp. | reverse complement strand
CGGCCGCCGTGCGATGGAGGCGATGGCGACCACTCCCGCCAGGAGGATCACGATACCGTAGGTGCGTCGTCTCATCCACGCAACTTAGCACACGGCGTCGGTCGACGAAGCGCGCCGCCGCGTTGAACCTTTCGGAAGCGTCCCGTATACTTCGAAGGTCGCTTTGTCGGAGTGGCGGAATTGGTAGACGCGCTAGGTTGAGGGCCTAGTGCCCGTTAAGGGCGTGGGGGTTCGAGTCCCCCCTCCGACACTCTCGTTTTTTTCTTACTCCATCAGGATGAAACCCACCGATTCACCGGCAGGTGTAGCTCGGTCAGGGGCCAAGCACTCTCGCGGGTGTCCAGGCTCTTCAGCGCCTACGCTCGAAGAACCGCGGGGCCATCGATTTCTCGGTGGTTGCGGGGGTGTCAAAGTCCTCCACTTCGGCCTCGAAGTCGAAAAATGTCACGCGCATCAGGGTACCACGGCTCACCACGAGGCCGATATCCTCTTGAGGCGAAGCTCCATCTAGCGCCACGCTTATTGTTTCCGATCGAGAGGGAAGCGCCCGGACGCTTACCGGACGCTCATTCCCGCTACCGTCCTTGCACCCCTGTAACTATTTGCACTCTAAGACATACGGCGGAGTGTATAATTTCGAAGAGCCGCCTGTTCTCCCCATCCTCCCCAGGCGGCTCCTTCCGTTACGCTCGCGCTACCTCAGCGAAGGTTGCAGTATTTCGCGGTCCTGGATCCCATCCACAAGCTGGCGTTTAGTGGATTTCATCGTTTACGGGGCCGCACAACAGCAAATCCGTGGAGCCGTCGCTGGTTTGACCGCGACGACCGTCCGTTGCTCCTCTCCGTGGAAACCCACATGCCCATACTCGTATTATCTCCAAAAGACCAAGAGGAGCTTTAGCGCGTGGAGCGAACGGGTTAGCCGAAGAAGATCAAAAGTATGCTGCTCAGGGCGAAGAGCCCCACCACGATCACGGTCAGCCGTGTCAGGTTTTTCTCCATGATGGTCGTGCCCGAGAACGTACCGCCCATCCCGCCACCCATCGAAGACGACAACCCGCCGCCCTTGCCGGAGTGCAGCAGAATCAGGCCGATGAGTGCGAGGCAGAGGATCGTATGTAGAAACGCTAGTACGTAGATCATACGGCTACTCTACCATATGCTCCTATATCGGCCCACTGCTCACTCCTCGTCTGGCGCGGAGTCTTCCGCCGCCTGGATCAACTCCACGAACGAATCCACCTCGAGCGCCGCCCCGCCGACCAGACCGCCGTCCACATCTTCCTGAGACATGATCTCCGCGACGTTCCCCGGCTTTACGGAGCCTCCATACAGGATGCGAACCGCGTCTGCGAACGCATCGTCCCGCGACTCCCTCAATAGTTTCCGTATCTGTCCGATGGCGTCCTGCGCGTCTTCGGGCGAGGCGGTGTCTCCCGTGCCGATGGCCCAGATCGGCTCGTAAGCGAACACTATAGCGTCGCCGCCGACGTCCAACCCTTCCAGAACGGCGTTCACCTGCCCGGAGACCTTATCCCACATGCCACCGCCGTCGCGCTCCTCCTTCGTCTCACCGACGCACACGACCGGCAACAGCCCGGCTTCGATGGCGCGCTTCGTCTTGCGGGCGACCATTGCGTCGTCCTCGCCGAAGACCTCACGCCGCTCCGAGTGGCCCACGAGAACGGTCTTTACACCGATGTCCTGGAGCATCGGGATCGAGACCTCCCCCGTGAACGCGCCCGAGTCCTCGAAATAGAAGTTCTGCGCGCCGGCCAGGACGGGTGAGTCCTCTGTCATGCGAGCGACTTCTCCGAGACAGGTGAGTGGGGTAAAGACGGCCATGTCCACGTTTGAGGCGTCGGTGGCGTGCGGGATCAGGGCGGCGACGTAATCCTGCGCCTCCCGCACAGTCTTGTTCATCTTCCAGTTGGCCGCCATCATCGAGCGTCGCGTCATGTCCTCGCTCCTTCTACTGTTTGTCTGGCAGGGCCGCCACGCCGGGCAACTCCTTGCCTTCTACGTATTCTAGCGACGCCCCGCCGCCGGTGGATATGAAGCTCATCTCGTCTTCGAGGCCGAGCTTGGTGACGGCGGCCACGGAGTCGCCGCCGCCGACGACGCTGGTCGCCCCACTCTCGGCGACCGCGCGGGCCACACCCTCGGTGCCTTTGGCGAAGGCGTCGATCTCGAACACCCCCATCGGCCCGTTCCAGAAGATGGTCTTGGCCGCCGATATGCGCTCCCGAAACGACTCCACGGTCGCGGGGCCTACGTCCAGGCCCATCCAGCCCTCCGGGATGCCATCGACCTCCACCACCCGGCTCTCGGCACCGGCCTCCATCTTCTCGGAGATCACCACGTCCGCGGGAAGCAAGAGCTTGTCTCCGGCCTCGTCCATGAGACGCTTCGCTTCTTCGAGGTAGTCGTCCTCGACTAGGGAGTTACCGACTTCCAACCCCTTCGCCTTGAAGAACGTGAAGCACATCGCGCCGCCGATTAGCAGCGAGTCGGCCACGCCCAGCAGGCTCTCTATGACGCCGAGTTTGTCGGAGACCTTGGCGCCCCCGAGGATGGCTACGAACGGGCGTTCGGGCGTCTTGAGAACGGAGTCGAGGTAGTCGATCTCCTCGACTAGCAACAGCCCCGCCGCCGCCGGCAGACACTCGGCGATCCCGACGGTGGTGGCGTGCGCCCGGTGCGCCGCCCCGAATGCGTCGTTGACGTAGACATCGGCGAGGTTCGCCAGATGACGCGCAAGCTCGGGGTCGTTCTTGGTCTCGCCGGTGTAGAAGCGTGAGTTCTCCAGCAACACGACACCCTCACCATTCCAGTTTTCAAGCTCGTCCTCGACCTCCGGGCCAACGGCGGCGTCGAGCTTCAGGACCGGCGCGCCGAGCAACCCTTCGAGGTGCTCCGCCACAGGGTCCATCGCGTACTTCGGGTCGCGCTCGCCTTTCGGGCGTCCGAGGTGGGAGATAAGAACTGGATGCGCCCCTTCGGAGAGCAGGTACCGGATAGTGGGCAACGCCCGTTTTATCCTCGTGTCGTCCGTCACCTTGCCGTCTTTGATCGGCACGTTGAAATCCACCCGCACCAGTACCCGCTTGTCCCGTACATCGAGGTCTCTAACGCTCCGCTTGTTCATCGAATCACTCCCAAATCAAGGACGGATATAGCATCTACTCCAACACTACGGTTGCGGCAAGGCAGAGTTAAAACGTTCTCCAGGATGCCGGGTAGTATCTGCCACAGCACTAAAACTATCATTGCTCCTGCGGCAAAGACAACAAGCGTCCCGCTCAACTATCTCTTACGTCGCATATCCTATCCCTAACGCGAAAAGTAGGGAGTGGAAATGTTCCCACCCCCTACAAGTTAAACTTACAGTTTCTCCCCCATGTACTGCACCAGATCGACGGTGCGGTTGGAGTAGCCCCACTCGTTGTCGTACCAGCCGAGGATCTTGACGGTCTTGCCGTTGGACATGGTGAGCGGCGCGTCGAAGACGCAGGAGGCCTGGTTGCCGACGATGTCTTTGGAGACCAGCGGAGCCTCGGAGTACTCCAGCACGCCGGCAAGTTCGCCCTCGGCGGCCTGCTTGAAGGCGGCGTTGATGTCCTCGACCGATGCCTCCCGCGACAGGTTCGCTACCACGTCGGTGATGGAGCCGTCGGAGATCGGCACGCGCAGCGACATACCGTCCACCTTGCCCTGAAGGTCCGGGTAGATCACGCCGACCGTCTTCGCCGCGCCCGTGGAGGTCGGGATGATGGACTGGGCCGCCGCCCGAGCGCGCCTCGGGTCCTTGTGCGCCGCGTCGAGCAGGCTCTGGTCGTTGGTGTAGGCGTGGCAGGTCGTCATATACGCCGACTCCATGCCGAAGTTATCGATCAGCACCTTCGCCATCGGCACGATACAGTTGGTCGTGCAGCTCGCGTTGGAGACGACGACGTGGTTCTCGGGGTCGTAGTCTTCGTGGTTGACCTTGTACACGAACGTCGCGTCCACGCCCTTGGCCGGCGCGGAGATCACGACCTTCTTGGCCCCGCCGTCGAGGTGCTTTCCGGCGGATTCCTTGTCGGTGAACACGCCGCTGGACTCGACCACGATGTCCACGCCAAGATCACCCCACGGGATGCTCGCCGGGTCGCGCTCGGCGAAGGTCTTTACCTCGCGATCCCCCACCCGCAGGATGTTGTCCTCGAAGCTCACGTCCTCGCCCCAGATACCGTGAGTGGAGTCGTGCTTGAACAGGTTCGCTATGGACCCGAACGGCATCAGGTCGTTTGCAGCCACGATCTCCACGTCGCCGCGCTGCATCGCCGCCTTCGCCACCAGCATTCCGATACGGCCAAAGCCGTTGATCCCAATCTTTACGGCCATGTGGATCTCCTTTCATAGCTTTCCGCAGAGCGGCTATTGTGCCCCATCCCCCAGCGAATTAACAGGGCTTCTAGAATTTCAGGCATGGCGCGGCGGCTTTCAGGCTTTTTGGCCACCGATCTGAAGCAACCTCCGCAGCCGGTGGTTGGCGGCGCTCTTGGAGATGCCGCCGAGACGCGCGAGGTCCGCTAGCGAGGCGTCCGGGTGTTCGAGCCGAAGCTCCAGCATCTCGCGCAGAGCGACCGGCAAACTTTGCGGGTCGAGGGCTTCGAGGGCTCGCTGCTGGCGGGCGGCGGCCTCGGCGGTGCGGGCGGCGTTGGCCGCGTCGAAGTTGGTAACGCGGTTGGCGTTGGCCTTCGCCTCTCCGAGCACGGCGCGGGCCTCGTACTCCAGAACCGCGTCGTGCAGACCCATTTGCGCGAGCAGGGTGGTTACGCCGTCGGCGCTTTTGGTGTAGGCGACCCAGCGGTTGCGGCGGACGGACACTTTCAAGGGGGCGCGGGCGAGGCTGGATACGCGGCGAATAAACTCCTCGTCGCGGTGGACGAATTCGAGGTGATGCTCGCGTCCGGGTCGGGTGACGGAGCCCGCGCCCGCGAACGCGCCCCGCAGGTAGGCCGCGCCATCGGCGGTGGAGCGCGAGTTGCGGGCTCCGCTGCGGGCTGCTCGGAGTTCCTCGGCCGCCTGGAATGCTCGGTTGCCTTCGGCCCGGACGGCGTAGCGGACGCGGCCGAAGCGGTCGGGGGCGACGGGCGAGAGTTTCGGGATGAGGCCGAACTCGGCGCGCCACAGGCGGGCTACGGAGCGAGCAACGGCGGCGCTGGTGGTGTGGAAGGTCACGC
>JACDDK010000085.1 GCA_013817025.1 Rubrobacter sp. | reverse complement strand
GGCCTTCGCGTTGGCGACGCCCGCGAGCTGGCTGCCGGCCATCGGGTGGCCGCCGACGAACCGCAGGCCGTGGCGTTCTGCTTCCTTCACTATGGCGTTTTTGGCGCTGGCTACGTCGGTGGTCAGGGTGTTCGTTGGAGCGAGGTTCCCGATTATGCTCGTCACCTTCGAGATGGGGGCGGCGAGAACTATAAGGTCCGCGCCGCGCACTTCTTTCAGGGTGGATGGGTACTGAATCGCACCGCGTTCGACCGCTTTCTCCAGCACTTCCGGAGCGTCGACGCCTACTACTTCGTCCCAACCGGCGGCGAGGGCGGCGAGGCCGATGGAGCCGCCGATCAGGCCGACCCCAACGATACCGAGAGTGCGGCTCACGCGCCTTTTTCGACGACTTTGGTGGCGGCTCCCAAAGCCCCGATCACCCGGTCGTTCTCCCACAAGTCGCCGACGGTCACCCGGCTCCATCCGGGATACCCTAGAGCCTCGCCTTCTCGCACCAGGACGCCCGCCGCCTCGAAGTCACCCGCCCTGAAACGGACCATGATGAAGTTCCCCTGCGACGGGATGAACTCCAGGCTCGCCGCCGCAAACGCCGCTTGCAGCCGGTTGCGCTCCGCGATCACGAACTCCGCCCGCGCCTTTACCTTATCCCGCGCGAGCATCGAGGCCGTGGCCGCGACCTGGGCGGCCAGGTTGACCGAGACCGGGAAGCGGACCCGCTCGGCGTAGTCGGCGATACGATTCCCCGCGATGCCGTATCCGACCCTCAAACCCGCAAGCCCGTGCGCCTTGGAGAACGTGCGCGCCACGACGACGTTCTCTCTTTCGAGAGCCACGGTGTGGGAGTTCTCGTAGGACGGGTCGTCCACGAACTCGACGTAAGCTTCGTCCAGGATCAGGAGCACTTCATCGGGTAGCCGGTCGGCTAGATCCCTAACCTGATCCAGGCTCAAATACGTGCCGCTGGGGTTGTTGGGATTGCACAGAATCATGGCTCGGGTCTCGCCCGTAACGGCGGAGAGCAGCGCGTCGGCGTCGAGCTCGTTCTTATCCGTCAGGGAGACCGGTCGGGCCGCCATGCCCAGGACGGCGCAGATCATCGGGTAGAGGCTGAACGACGGCCACGGAAAGACGATCTCCCCCGAACCAGGCAGCAGTTGCAGCAGGTTCATCAACACCTCGCTCGACCCATTGCCGACGAGGATGTTGGCGGGTGCCGCGCCGGAGTTGGCATCCGCTATGACCCCCCGCAGCCGCGAGACGTGGCTGTCCGGGTAGCGGTTGGCCCGTGGAAGCACCTCGGTCAGCGCCGCCAAAGCCTCGGGTAGGGGGCCGAAGGCGAGCTCATTGGAGGTCAGCTTCGCATAGTTTTTGTCGTCCGTGCCCTCAGCCGCCATCCTCCAGGACTTCGGCGGGACGTAGGGTCTCAAGGGTTCGAGTTCGGGTCTGAAAGTAACGGGCATATGATGTCGGCTTTCGGGTCGCTTTATGGGCCTTCGCTATCGCGCTCGCTCCCGCGGGCGTCGTCAAAGCGTATTATTACGCCCGCGGCTTTGCAACGGCGGGACGGTGTCGGAAGCTCGTTCGGCGTTCACGTTTGTTTTATATTCGGTCGACATATACAATCCCAATCCTTATGGATAATTCCGAGATGCAGAGCAAAGTACAAGAGTTACGGGATCGGGTGGACGAGGTCGACCGCGAGCTCATCCGGGCGTTAAACGAGCGGGCGCGGATCGTGCAGGAGATCATGGCGATAAAGTCCGAGGCGGGGACTTCGATCTACGATCCCAAGCGCGAGGAGGAGATCCTCCAGCGCGTCGTGGAGATGAACCCCGGCCCCATCTATGATTCATCCATGCGGGACATTTACGAGTTGATTTTGCACCGTATCCGAGACCTTGAGATTCAACGCGGGGAGTTTTAGAGATAAAGATGGACGTTTCACAGGGCGTAAAGACGGACGTAAAAACGAACAACGGCATGATTCAACCCGGCTCGTTCCGGGTGGTCGCCGGTCCCTGCACCATCGAGAGCTACGACCAGTTCGTGGCCTCCGCCACCGCCGTGAAGCAGGCTGGCTTCGAGTACGTCCGGGGCGGTGCCTTCAAACCCCGCACCTCTCCGTACTCCTTCCAGGGTCTCGGTGAAGAAGGCTTGAAGATCATGTCGGAGGTCTGCGGGGATCTGGGGCTCAAAGGCGTCACCGAGGTGATGGACCCCTACGACATCGAGATGGTCATGGAGCACGCCCAGATCATCCAGATAGGTGCCCGCAACATGGCGAACTTCTCGCTCTTGAAGCGCGTCGGCGCGGCCATCGCGGGCACGGACCACGGCGTCGTCCTCAAGCGCGGCCTTTCGGCCACGGTCGAGGAGTGGCTGCTCGCGGCGGAGTACGTGACCGCCGCCGGTGGCGACAACGTGGTGCTGTGCGAGCGCGGCATCCGCACGTTCGAGACCAGCACGCGCTTCACGCTGGACCTCTCGGCGGTTATCGTGGCGAAACGCCTGACGGACTTGCCCGTGATCGTAGACCCGTCCCACGCCGCCGGTCGCCGCGACCTCGTCATCCCGCTCTCGAAGGCCAGCGTGGCCGCCGAGGCCGACGGACTGATCGTCGAGAGCCACCACGACCCGCAAGAGGCTTTGTGCGACGCGGAGCAGGCCTTGCCGGTCGAGGCTCTGTTCGGATTGAAAGACGGGCTCCAGCCCTTCGCGACCGCGATGGGCCGAGAGGTCATATAGTCCCGGCGGGCTTCCCGGAGGCCCGCTCGTGAATCGCCTGGGTGGCAGGTTCGTTCTGGAAGGCGAGATCGGCTCTGGCGGCATGTCCGTCGTCTACCTCGGTCGGGACGAAATTCTGGACCGTCCCGTGGCCGTAAAGGTCTTGAGACTCGGCTTCGAGGACTCCGAGGTTGGCGAGCGTTTCCGGCGCGAGGGGCGAACCGCCGCCCGAATTTCCCACCCAAACGTCGTGCAGGTCTACGACGCCCGCGAGGGAGAGTTGGACGGGCGCGAAGTCTCCTACATCGTGATGGAGCACGTCGCGGGTGGAGACTTGAAAGATTTGATCCGCTCTAGCGGCCCGCTCTCCGAGAAGGAACTGTGCCGTATCGGGGCGGATGTCGCGTCCGGGTTGGCCGGGGCGCACGACCGGGGCATCATACACCGCGACGTAAAACCCCAGAATATCCTGATCGACGATTACGGGCGACCCAAGATCACGGACTTCGGCATAGCCCGCGCCCTGGATACCACCCAGGCCACCCGCACCGGCTCCTACCTCGGCACCGCAACCTACTCGTCCCCCGAACAACTGCGTGGCGAACCCGTAACCCCTAAAAGCGACATCTACTCGCTAGGCGCCACGCTCTACGAAGCCGCCACCGGCGAGCCGCCGTTTACCGGCAGCCCCATAGAAGTCGCCGGACAACAACTCTCCAAAGAACCAACGCCTCTTCGCGCTCGCGGCGCGGACGTGGGCGCGGGTTTCGAGGCGTTGGTGATGGCCGCGCTCTCCAAAGAGCCCACGAGCCGCCCGGACGCCGCCACGCTCTCCGCTAAGCTCTTCCAGGAAGGCGCAACCACGGTCGTGGCGGCCAGCCCACCGGCCACCGACAAACTCCGCAGAGTAGTCGGCGGCGCGGGAGCCGTGGGCTCCGCCGGGCTGGCGCGGGCGGGTGAGGCCGCGAGAAAACTCGGCGAGGCCGGAGCGGCCGCCACCGGCGAGGCCGGACGAAGGCTACGGGAGCGTTCCGCTAAAAAAGAGGCCACCGACGGAACGCCTCCGCAGACTGTCATCATCACCCAGACCTTCCGGCCCGGTCCCCGCCGGGCGTTCGTAATAGCCGCCGCGCTGGTGCTGCTACTGGCGATAGCCGGGGTCGCGCTGGCTCTGAGTTCCAGCGGAGATCAAACGACCACCGGTACATCTCCAAAATCCAGTGACCCCCCGCAAAAAGACGCTTCCTCAAAATCCGACGCGAAAAAAGATAATTTAGACGCGAATATAGGCTCCGGCAAGCTTACGGAGGCTGCGGCGGTGAACGTGGTGGCCGAGACTTATCTGGCGGCTATCGAGAAGGATTTCGAGGGTTCTTACTCAAATTTCTCGGAAGAGTTCAAGCGGAGCCGGTATCCTTCCCAGAGGGATTGGGAGAAAGAGGCGAAAGACCTCAGAGCCTTGAGGTTCGTTCAGGGAAAGGGACCCACGCCAGAGTTGAACGAGGACGACGCTACCGTCAAGGGGACCGTGCAGGCCATCTACGACTCGCCGCGGCGGTTGGAGCAGAGCGACGGCACCTGGACGCTCGTGCCGGAGGATGGGGAGTGGAGGATCTCGTCCATCAACTTTGCCAACGAACAGGTAGGGGAGATTTGAACGGAGAGCTTCTCGGCGAAAGGTTCGCGCTCCTGCGCGAGGTCGGCTCCGGTGGGGTGTCCACCGTCTACCTGGGGCGTGACGAGGTTCTGGACCGCCCGGTGGCCGTGAAGGTCCTGAAGGCGGGTTTCGAGGACTCGGACGCCGGGAGACACTTTCGACGGGAGGCCCGCGCCGCCGCCCGGCTCTCGCATCCAAACGTCGCGCAGGTCTATGACGTCGGGGAGGATGTGCTATCCGGGCGCGAGGTGTCGTACATCGTGATGGAGTACCTGCCGGGAGGCGACCTGGAAAAGCTGATCAAGGTCAGGGGCCGCCTTACGGAGGTGATGCTATCCAGGATCGGAGCGGATATCGCATCCGGCCTCTTCCACGCCCACGCCCACAACGTCATCCACCGCGACGTAAAACCGCAAAACATTCTCATGGACGCCCACGGCAACCCAAAACTCACCGACTTCGGCCTGGCCCGAACCGGTTCCCGCACCGGCGCTTACTCATCCCCCGAACAACTGCGCGGCGAGAGAGTTACCCCCAAGAGTGACGTGTACTCTCTGGGGGCGACGCTCTACGAAGCCGCCACCGGGACGCCGCCGTTCGTGGATGGTCCGGCGGAGGTCGTGGATCAGCAACCCCCCACAGCCATCATCCCGCCCCGAAGGCGTGGCGCGGCCATCGGAGAGTCGCACGAAGCGGCCATAATGTCCTGCCTCTCCCGCAACCCAGACGCCCGCCCGGACGCCGCCGGGCTGCGAGCAATGCTCCTCGGGCGGGACGAAGAGGAGACCGCGCCTTCCGCTGGCACCCGCGCCAGCGTGACGCTAAAGACCCTCGGAACCGCCGGGGCCGCAGGCATATCG
>JACDDK010000084.1 GCA_013817025.1 Rubrobacter sp. | reverse complement strand
GCAACACGCTCGGCGTGGCGGGTGAGGGAGCGGCCTTGCTGATCTCGATGTACCAGTCGGCGAACTCGTGCCACGCGAAATCGTAGACGCGGCGCATCGCCTCGGAGAACTCGCACTCTTCCAGCAAGGTGTCGTAGTCGCGGCACAGGCGGTTCAGGGAGGAGAGGATCCAACGGTCGGATATGGACAATGCCCCGCCGCCATCACCCTCCGGGTAGCTCGCCACGAAGCGCGTCGCGTTCCACAGTTTGGTCACGAATGCCCGTCCCATCGCCGCCCGCTCGTAGGAGTAGGCGAAGTCCTGGGTGGACGACTGATAGAGCAGGCCGAAACGAACCGCGTCGGTGCCGTACTCGTCGAAGAGGTCCAGCGGGTCTATGGTGTTGCCCTTCGACTTGCTCATTTTGGTGCCGTCTTCGGCCAGGACTATGGAGTGGACGTTTATCTTTTCGAACGGGACCTCGCCTCTGAAGCGCAGACCCGTCATGATCATACGCGCCACCCAAAGGTACATGATCTCGCGCGCCGTCGAGAGCAGAGCCGTCGGATAGAAATATTCCACGTCCGCGTTTTCCTCCGGCCACCCGAGCGTGGCGAACGGCCACAGCGCCGAAGAGAACCACGTATCCAGGATGTCCGACTCCTGCTCGTATCCCTCGCCGGGCGATTCCTTCGCCGCGACGACTTCGCCGTTCGGACCGTACCATACGGGGATCCGGTGTCCCCACCAGAGTTGACGGGAGACGTTCCAGTCGTGCAGGTTTTCGAGCCACCGGATGGTCTCGCGCCGCCAGGAGTCCGGGTAGACCGTGATCTCCCCGTTCTCCAGAGCTCGTATAGCGGGCTCCGCCAGCGCCCGCATCGAGACCCACCACTGCTCCGTCAACCACGGCTCGATGACCGTCCCGCACCGATCACAATGCCCCACCCGATGAACGTGCTCCTTCACTTCGCCGAGCAAGCCCCGTTCGTGCAACTTCTCCGCGACCGCCTTGCGAGCGTCTTCCCGCGACATACCCTCGAACTCGGCACCGTTGGCGTTGATCGAGCCATCCGGGTTCAGGATGTTTACGGCGGCGAGCCCGAGGCGCTCCGCGATGTCGAAGTCGTTGGGATCGTGTGCCGGCGTGACCTTCAGAACACCGTTCCCGAACGCCGGGTCCACGTAATCGTCGGCGAAGACTTCTATCTCACGCTCCACAAACGGCACCCGCACCTTGCGCCCGACGAGTTGTGCGTACCGCTCATCTTCAGGGTTGACGACGAGCGCCACGTCGCCGAGCATCGTCTCGGGGCGGGTGGAGAAGACCTGCGCGAAGTCGTTGCCGTCCGGTCCCGATCCTCCGCCATCGGCGAACGGGTAGCGCAGGCCGTAGAGCTTGCCGGCGGTCTCCTCGTAGTTGACTTCGAGATCGGAGATGGCGGAGCGGTCGCGCGGGCACCAGTTGGTTATGCGCTCGCCCTTGTAGATCAGACCGTCATCGAACAACTTCATGAACGCGGTCTGTACGGAATCGACGTATCCCTCGTCCATAGTGAACCGCAGGCGCCGCCAATCCACGGAAGCGCCCAGACGCCGGAGTTGTCCGAGCATCACCGAGCGGGACTCTTCGGCGAATTCGCGGCAGCGTTCGACGAACTCGTCGCGACCGAGGTCCCACTTAGTCTTGCCTTCTTCGCGTTGGATCTTACGCTCGACGACGTTCTGGAGTGCGATGGATGCATGATCCACGCCCGGCAGCCACAACGCCTCGTAGCCTTTCATCCGCGCCCGCCGGATCAAAGCGTCCTGAATCGCCCCGTTTAGGGCATGGCCCATGTGCAACGCGCCCGTGACGTTGGGCGGCGGTATGACGATGCAGTACGGCTCTTTGTCCGGGTTTGGGTCAGCCTCAAACGCGCCGGAACGCTCCCATGCCTCGTAGATGCGTCCCTCGACCGCGCTCGGGTCGTAGGTCTTCGGTATATCGGCCAGGTTCAAGGAGTTCGGGTTACGCGGTCTCTTCGTCGTAGGAATACTTCGCGTCGCCAGAGCCGGTGGTGAGCGCGGGCTGCACGCCCTCCTTTACAGTGTCGGCGTCGACCACGCACTTGGTCACGTCCGAGCGGCTAGGAAGCTCGTACATCGTCGGCAACAACGCCGTCTCAAGAATGCTCCGCAGGCCACGAGCACCCGTGCCGCGCTCCAGCGCAAGCTCCGCGACCGCCGTCAGCGCCTCGTCGGTGAAGTTGAGATCCACCTTGTCGTAGCGGAAGAACTGCCGGTACTGCCGCACCAAAGCGTTCTTCGGCTCCGTGAGGATGCGGATAAGGTCTTCCTCCGCGAGCGTCCGCAACGTCGAGATGATCGGCAACCGCCCCACAAACTCGGGGATGAGGCCGTACTTGAGCAAATCCTCGGGCTGGGCGTGGCGCAGGATGGAGTTCGGCTCCTCTTCGAGCCGCCCGTCCACGTCGCCCCCGAAGCCAATACTACGCTTGCCGATGCGCTGGCGAATTACGTCCTCCAACCCACCAAACGCCCCGCCGCAGATGAACAAAACGTTTTTGGTGTCTATCTGCAAAAAGTCCTGGTGCGGATGCTTGCGCCCGCCTTGCGGCGGCACGCTCGCAACGGTCCCTTCAAGGATCTTCAGGAGCGCCTGCTGCACGCCCTCGCCCGATACGTCGCGGGTTATGGACGGGTTGTCGGATTTGCGGGCGATCTTATCGATTTCGTCGATGTAGATGATGCCCGTTTCGGCCTTCTTCACGTCGAAGTCGGCGGCCTGTATGAGCTTGAGCAGGATATTCTCGACATCTTCGCCGACGTAGCCCGCCTCGGTGAGGGCCGTGGCGTCCGCGATGGCGAACGGCACGTTCAGGATGCGGGCGAGTGTCTGGGCCAGAAGCGTCTTGCCGGAGCCTGTGGGTCCGACGAGCAGGATATTGGATTTTTGAAGCTCGGTGCCGTCGGTGGGTTCGGGACCCATCGAGATGCGTTTGTAGTGGTTGTAGACGGCGACGGCGAGGACTCGTTTAGCGTCCTCCTGGCCGATAACGTACTCGTTGAGGGTGCGGTTGATCTCGCGGGGCTTCGGCAGGTCGTTGTCCTTTAGGACCTCCGGCCCGGAGAATTCCTCGTCGATGATCTCGTTGCAAAGCTCGATGCACTCGTCGCAGATGTACACGCCGGGTCCTGCTATGAGCTTCCTGACCTGACGCTGGCTCTTTCCGCAGAAAGAACACTGCAACTGGTCCGACGGGTCCCTCATACCTTTACGGCCTCCCTCTGTTCGCCACTAACCGCCACCGACAAAAGATCTAGTGTTGCCGGACGATGGTGTCTATGACGCCGTACTCGACGGCCTCCTCCGGCCCCATGATGTAGTCACGGTCGGTGTCGCGCTCGATCTTCTCGTAGGCCTGCCCCGTGTTCTCGGACAGTATCTCGTTGAGGCGCTGCTTGGTGCGGATCATCTCCCGAGCGTGGATCTCCACGTCCGAAGCCTGTCCACCCAACCCACCGATGCTCGGCTGGTGCATCAGGATGCGCGTGTTCGGCAGCGAGTTACGCTTGCCCTTCGCGCCGGCAGCCAATAGGAAAGCTCCCATCGAAGCAGCCATGCCTAGAGCCGTAGTCGAGATGTCCGGCTTCACGAACTGCATCGTGTCGTAGATCGCCAACCCCGCCGAAACACTGCCGCCGGGAGAGTTGATGTAGATGTTTATGTCCTGCTCCGGGTCTTCACTTTCGAGATGCAAAAGCTGCGCCATGATGGCGTTCGCTACCTGATCGTCTACCGGCGTTCCCAGGAAGATGATCCTATCCTTGAGTAGCCGCGAGTAGATGTCCATCGCCCGCTCACCGCGCGGGCTTTGCTCGATGACGTAGGGGATGACGCCGTTTATGTCATAGTTCATCGTTGCTCTCCTTCGCTCGTCTCTGCGCTTCCGGTCTCGACGACCGCAGCTTCCTGCCCTTCGGAGGATTCTTCTTCGCCCTCGGAGACACCCTCGGCTTCCTCTTCTTCGGGCATTTCGACCGGCACCGCGTTCTCGGCCAGGAAGTCGAGTGTCCGCTGGCGCGAGATCTCCTCTTCGAGCAGCGCGTAGGTGCCGTTCTTTTTCATGGTCTCGGCGATCTCTTCGGGCTTGCGGCCGCTCTCCTCAGCCAGGTGTCCGATCTCGTGCATCACCGCGTCTTCGTCGGCTTCGATGCCCTCGGCAACCGCCACCGCATCGAGAACCAGTTCCTTCTTCACCGTATCCTCGGCCTCGGGGCGCACGCGCTCCTCGACCTCGTGGTGGCTGGAGCCCGCGATCTGGTAGTACTGCTCGGGCTCTATGCCCTGCTGGCGGATGCTTCGCTCGAAGCTCTGCACCATCTCGTGCGCCTTCTCGTGAACCATCACCGCCGGCACTTCGACCTCGGCGCCCTGCGCCACCACGTCCAGCACCCGCGCCCGGAACTCACCCTCGATGCGCCCATTCACCGCCGTCTGCAACTGCTCGCGCACCGCGCTCCTAAGCTCCTCCGCAGTCTCGAATTCGCTCGCCTCTTTGGCGAAGTCGTCGTCCAACTCCGGCAGGTCCCGCTCTTTGATCTCCTTGAGATGCACGTGGAACAATACGGACTGACCGCGCAGCGACTCTTCCTGGTAGTCCATCGGGAAGGTGACGGCGAACTGCTTGTGCTCGCCGGCGTTCGCCCCAACCAGGTTTTTCTCGAAGTCCTCCAGAAGCTCGCCCTTGCCGACCTCCAGCATGTAATCCTCGGCGTCGCCGCCCTCCAGAGCATCGCCTGTCGCCAAGCGCTCGCCTCGAAAGTCGATGATGGCGAAGTCGCCTTCTTGCACCGGACGATTCTCGACCGCCGCGAGGGTGGCGAACTGCCCGCGCATCTCCTCCAGTTGCGCCTCAAGCTCCTCGTCGGTGATGGAGATCTCGCGTTTCGGCACTTCGAGGCCCTTGTACTGGCCGACCTTCGCCTGGGGCCGAACTTCGACGGTCGCGGAGAACTTGAAGCCCGCCTGTTCATCCAGGGATTCGTCGAAGCTGATCTCCGGTCGGTCTATAGGCCGCAGGTCCGTCTCTATAACGGCCTCCGAGTACCAGTTCGGCAGCCCGTCCTGGAGCGCCTCCATGTAGATGTAGTCGCGCCCGACGTTGTTCTCGATGACGCGCCGGGGGGCTTTGCCGGGGCGAAATCCAGGGACGCGGACCTTGCCGCGAAGCTCCCGCACCTTCGCCTCCACGGCCTCCTTCACCGACTGCGGGGAGACCT
>JACDDK010000083.1 GCA_013817025.1 Rubrobacter sp. | reverse complement strand
CGCAAGGGGCTTTGGTTATGCATCCATCCACCGCTAGGTCGGCCATTTCGAGTCCGATGATGCGATCGTAGGCTTCGAGGGAGATCTCCCTGAGTGTCTCCATCGGCCCGAGGCCGATCCACTCGTCGCGCCTACGACGCGGCGTGCTCTCAGAGCAAGACTCGTCGGAGATCCTGTCGTAGGCGCATCCGAACACCAAAACCTCAACCAGCTTGCCGAAAACCACCCTGTCCGGGATACGGGGACGGTGACAGCCGAGCGGATGGTTCGTCGCCCTTCGCTCGGGCAAGAGGGCTTCGAACTGCTCCCAGATGGGCTCGATGATGTATGGTTGAAGCGCGGGCACGGGGCCTGCTCCTTTCATTCGGGAAGCTTTGAGAACTCCTCGAATGATGGAGCATCCGTGCCCGCTTTACACGTAGACGCCCTCCCTATTGACGCAGCCTCTAAAGAAGTTAAACCGTGAGCAGGTCCAACGGATGTATTCGCGTAAGCGTGATGCTGGCCTCTCCCCCGCTCGTATTCGCCGGATTCACGGTGCGCTGTCCGCCGCTCTCAACATGGCTGTTCGCTGGCGTTACCTGGAACACAATATCTGCAAAGAGGTATCACCTCCGCGAGTACCAGCACCGGAGATAAGACCGCTCAGTTTGGAGGAAGCGAAACGCTTTCTGAACGCTTCGGAAACAGACGAGCGATACCATGCTCTATATGTACTTGGGCTGACGAGTGGTGCGAGGTGAAGTCGCACCGAACAAAAAGGCCACCACCCGATTCATAACCGGATGATGGCCTTACGTCTTTACCTCCGTGCTGCTACCAGTGCTACCGCTGAAGGCACATGAGTAAAGAGCTAGGAGACCAACCGATGGTAGTCCTGTGCAGCAGTCTCCCTTATAGACTCTATTGTCGCTCCCATGGCGCTGAACGTGGCCACCTTCGACCCGTCTGGTCGTCTTAGGACTACGAAATCGGTGTCTGATTCATCAAGCCAATAGCCTGATGGTAGCCATGACGCCTCGCTCATCTAATCTGCCTCCTCTCCACGCTACGCGCACTAGTGTTAAGCGTTGCCTACACAATATTGTGTGTTTGAGCCGCTGGCATCCCCCAAATGAGCTATCTTTAACACGACTCACACGTGTTTGACTCAGCCAACAGCCCTACGTCTGCGAGGTTTGCTACAAAGTTGCGAGACACCCCATACTAGGAGACGATGGACAGCATGGAAGAGAAGAACTTACCCGACAAAGTGGACGAACTCCTAACCGAAGTGGTCAATAAGGCCCCGCTTACATTGGCGGCCATCAGTACCATTCCTTACTTTGGTGGTACGATAGCGACCTTCTTTTCAGCAAAGTGGCTACAGGTTTATCAGCAAAGAACCGAAGCACTGTTTCAGCATTTCGGAGAACATCTCGATAATCTCGACGAGCGGGTCATAAACAAAGACTACTTCGATACCGAAGAAGGCATTGACTTATTAATTAAGGCTACAGAACAATCCAACAAAACAGGAAGCGAAGAGAAGCGGGACCTCATAAGTCGAATACTGGCGGGAGCGCCATTAGCTGAGGCTGAGGGAGGCAACTATTCACCGGAAGAGTATTTGAACATAGTAGCGAGCTTAACCCCCAAAGAATTAGAGGTAGCTCGTACCATCTACGATTTACAACGGAACATCGCTTCTCCGTTGAAACTCGATTCAGCCAACAAAGTAGAATTATGGAGGTTGTGCGCCGAATCAATTAGAGAGAAGCACGCCATAGAAGCCGACGACCTTCCTCTATTTCTAAACAGAATTACTGCCACCGGGCTGACCACCTTGGTGTACGAGATTTATGCAAGTGGGGATGCTGTACCGACCTACTGGGTTGCGCCATCATTCGACAGGCTGATAGAGTTCTTATCCCTAAACTCCTAATCCGACAGCTAACTATAGTAGGCTGCGCTTGACCCCAACGCTGACCCCAACCGGCGAATATTGACCCCTGAAATCGCGTTGTACAACCATATCCCGTTGACTTAGACTTGCGCTTAGAATTCAGCTTAGGTATGCTGGTTTTCGTTGACAATCTGGTTCGGTGCGCCAGTGACCCCCACCATCTAGGAAGCCTTGAAAGGGCAGTGTCCTAGGCCTCTAGACGATAGGGGCGTAAACCGTTTGGCCGTAGCCTTCGGCTCGTGAGCCAGGAAGGGATCGAACCTTCGACACGAGGATTAAAAGTCCCCTGCTCTACCACTGAGCTACTGGCCCTCCACTGGCGGGATTCTACCAAATACTTCGATCGTTGGGGCGTGTGGTCTCCCACCTTTACGACTCGGCGGGGGATGAACTTTCCATGCGCCGGGTAAAGTACAGCGCGATGGCGAGCGAGATGACGAGCGCGGTCAAGACTCCGAGTTCCGTCAGTAGTTGGTTGAACTCCGGAGACCCGAGACTTTGTTCTATGGAGGCCGTGACGGCCAGGATGCGCCGGACGACGGCGATCAATCCGATCAGCAAGAACGGCTCGGCGACCACCTCGCGCTCCCGAACTATGGTGTTTATGGTGCCGAGAAGCTCCGTAAATATAAAGATCAGCAACACCTTGTCCAGTATTTCCAGGGCCGTCTGGAGAAGACCTAACTCCGGGATCTCCACGACGTTCATCACCGCCGAGACGAAGACCAGCGCCATAGTTAAGATCAGGAAGGCCGCCGCTCCGTAGTAAGCGGCACGCTCGGCTAACTCCACCACACCCGACAGGCGAAACTGTTTGTTGGGCTTTTGATCCACGAGCGGGTTTATACCATTAGTGCAGGAAATGCCTGCGACCGGTAAATACCATCGCCACCCCGCGCCGATCCGCCGCTTCTATGACCTCCTCATCGCGCTTGGAACCGCCCGGCTGAATAACCGCCGCCACTCCCGCCTCGGCCAGCGCGTCCAACCCATCCGCGAATGGGAAGAAGGCGTCGCTCGCGGCGACCGCTCCCCGCGCTCGCTCACCGGCCTTCTCCACGGCTATCCCCGCCGAATCCACCCGGCTCATCTGCCCGGCCCCGACGCCGACGGTGGCCCCGTCCTTGACGAGCACGATGGCGTTGCTCTTGACGCTCTTGGCGACGCGCCAGGCGAGTAGCGCATCATCGTGCTGCTCCGTCGAGAGGTGATTTTGCGTGACGAGATTGTACTCGGCTTCGTCCTCGACCGTGTCGGTCTGTTGCAACAGCACGCCGCCCGTGACGTGCTTCGCCGAGAGCGTGGGCCGCGCCAACGGTCCCGCCACGAGGACGCGCATGCTCGGCTTGGACGAGAAGATCTCTTTCGCTTCGCCGGTGAACGCGGGGGCCACGAGAATCTCGGTGAACACTTTGGAGATCTCCCCCGCCAAATCCCCGTCCACCTCGCCGCTCAGAGCCACGATCCCCCCGAAGGCCGAGGTCGGGTCCGATGCGAGCGCCTTGCGATACGCCTCCGCGACCGACCCGCCGACCGCCGCGCCACACGGGTTGGCGTGCTTGACGATTACCGCCGCCGCCCGTGCGCCGAGGTCCGTGAGGTCGGCCAGTATAGTGCGGGCGGCGTCGAGGTCATAGAGGTTGTTGAAGGAGATCTCCTTTCCCTGCAACGTCTCGACGCCGCCGAGCAAGTGCTCTGCACCCTCCTCGGCGTAGTAGGCCGCTCTCTGATGCGGGTTCTCGCCGTAGCGCAGCTCCGAGACGCGCTCGTAGCGCACCGTTCGATGCTCGGGGAAGGCTTCAGCGTCGTTCGTCGCGGCGGGGACTGTCCCCAGGTCTTTCGCGGCGGACGACGCTCCTTCGCCGACAATACCACCGAGCCAATCGGATATCGCCGCGTCGTACTCGGCGGTTCGGCGGAACGCCGCGAGCGCCAGGCGGCGGCGGGTCTCGTCCGTGATCTGGTTTTCGATTTCGAGTTCAGCGATTATTTCGTCGTAGAAATCCGGCGCCGGGACGACCGTGACGCTCCCGAAGTTCTTGGCGGCGGCGCGCATCATCGCAGGACCGCCGACGTCTATCTTTTCGATAGCCTCGGCCTCGGACGCGCCACCCGCGACGGACGCCTCGAACGGGTAGAGGTTCACGCACACGAGGTCTATCGGGGCGATGTCGTGGTCGACTAGCTGTAGCACGTGGTCGGGGTTCTGTAGGTCGGCCAGGATGCCGCCGTGTATTTTGGGGTGCAGCGTCTTTACGCGACCGTCGAGGATCTCGGGCTCACCCGTTACCTCGGCCACCAGCGTTACGGGTACGTCGGCTTCCTGAAGAGTCTTCGCGGTGCCGCCGGTCGAGAGGATCTCGAACCCCATCCCACTCAACCGCCGCGCGAACTCCAGGAGCCCCCGCTTGTCCGAAACAGATATCAAAGCCCGCCGTTTCATACCATCACCCTCCCCGTAAAATAGTCCGCGACCGCCCCCACGAGCAACCGATGCTCGACTGGATGCAGCCGCTCCAGCAAAGTATCCTCCGTATCCCCCGGCAAAACCGGCACCGCCTCCCGTGCCACCACCGGCCCCGCGTCCACCTCCTCGACCATGAAATGCACCGTCACCCCCGTCTGTCCGACCCCCACCGCCAGCGCCCGCCGCACGGCGTGCAAGCCCTTGAACTCCGGCAGCAGCGAAGGATGCACGTTCAAAACCGCCGGAAACCGTTCCAGAAAGACCGCCGAAAGCACCCGCATATATCCCGCCCCAACCACCAGCGCCACGTCATACGCCGCGATCCTGTCGGCCAACTCCCGGTCGAAGTCCTTACGGTCCTCGAAGCCTATCGGGTTCACGTGCTCCACCGGCACCCCGGCCAGCCGCGCCCGCTCGAAGGCGAAGGCGTCCTCCTTGTCGCCCGCCACGACCGCGACGTGTCCGGGATAGGCGTCCAGCAGCGCCTGCAAATTCGACCCCGAACCCGACGCGAGTACCGCGAAGCGCGAGTCTTCCGGCAAATCCTCCGGTCGCTCAGACAAAGCCTACGCCTCCGCTCGGGGCCGCCGCGACCTCCCCGATCCTCCAAGCCTCGCAGCCCGCACCTCGGATGACGCCCAGCCCTTTCTCCGCGTCCTCCGCTGCCACCACCGCGCAGAACCCGACACCCAGATTGAAGACCCGCCGCATCTCCGCTTCCGGCACACCGCCCACCGAACGTATGAGCCCAAAGACCGCCGGCTCGGGCCACGAGTCAGCCCACAGCCGCGCCCCGAGACCACCCAATGCCCGCGACAGGTTGCCCGGCAGCCCACCGCCGGTAATGTGCGCCATACCCCGCACCTCGACCACCTCGCGC
>JACDDK010000082.1 GCA_013817025.1 Rubrobacter sp. | reverse complement strand
GGAGTTCGTGTCGTTTGCGCCGCTGGCGCGGGCGTCATTATAGAAGAACAATCATCTTCGGCGGCAGGAGAGTTCAAGACCTTGTTTTCCATGCTTCCGAAGCACAGTAAGATACCAGTGTGAAGTTGGTTGCCGCGATAAAGCTTCTTCCCACCGATGAGCAAGCGCGGGTGCTCGAAGACACACTAAAGGTCACTAACCGAGCGGCGAATACGATCAGCGAAATAGCTTGGCAGAGAAAGTCTTTTGGGCAATACAAGCTACACAAGCTGACCTACTACGAGATAAAGGACGAATTTCAACTGACCGCCCAGGTGGTCGTTCGCACCATCGCCAAAGTGGCAGACGCTTATAAGTTGGACAAGAAGACAAAGCGAACCTTTAAGTCACTCGGAGCTGTAGCCTACGATGATCGCATCCTCCGTTTTCACGAAGACGCGGTTTCTATCTGGACAGTCGCCGGGCGGCAGCACATTTCTTTTGTCTGCGCTGGACGTTTCCGTGAGGCATTGAAATGTCGCAGAGGCCAGAGTGATCTCGTATTCAAGGGCGGTAAATGGTACCTGTTTATCACCGTGAACGTTGAGGAGCCCTCCCTCATCGAGCCGGAGGATTGGCTGGGTATAGACCTTGGGATAAAGAACATAGCGGCAGACTCTGATGGCGAATCGTATTGTGGCAAGCAGCTCAAAGGCTTGAGACATCGCTACGCTCGCATCAGGTCGCGACTCCAGACGAAGGGGACCAAGAGCGCGAAGCGGCTTCTCAAGAAGCGCCGTAGCAAAGAACGGCGCATGGCCCGCGACATCAACCACCAGGTCAGCAAAAAGATCGTCCGCAAGGCTCAAGGCACAAAGCGCGGCATCTCCCTCGAAGATCTCACGGGGATCAGAGCGCGGGTTACGGTTAAGAAGTCTCAGCGGCGGACGGTACATTCCTGGAGCTTTGGTCAGCTCAGGCAATTCGTCGAGTACAAAGCGAAGTTTGTCGGGATTCCGGTACTTTTGGTTGATCCTCGCAATACTTCCAGGACCTGTCCGAACTGCGGTCATGTCGACAAACGCAACCGGCCCGCGCAGGACAGTTTTTCTTGCGTATCGTGCTCTTTCGCTGGAGACGCCGATACCGTCGCTGCGGAGAACATCCGCAGGGCTGCAGTCAACCAGCCGGACGTGGTGTGTGGGAACCTTCCACATAACCACGAGCTGACTACTTTGAGTGTCAGCAGTTGACTATACTGGCCGCTCTAATCATTGACGGAGCAGATCGGGGGGTGCCATGGAACGTCTCGCGGGCAAGAGGACGATAATTACCGGCGCGGGGAGCGGGATCGGCCGGGCCATAGCCCTCCGCCTCGCCTCCGAGGGCGCCAGCATCGTCCTCGCCGACGTGGACGAGGAGGCGGCCGAAAGCGTCGCCAACGAGATAGACGGCGAGACCCTCGTCCACAAGACCGACGTGACGCGGGACGGTGACGTCGAGACGCTCGTCGGCTTGGCGGTCTCCGAATGGGGCGGCCTCGACGTGATGGTCAACAACGCGGGCGTGGGCGTGGCCGGGACGGCCGTTACCACCACGGAAGAAGAGTACGAGCGCGTGATGGACGTCTGCGTGCGGGGCACCTTCCTCGGGATGAGGCACGCGATCCCGGCCATGGCAGAGTCCGGCGGGGGCTCCGTCATAAACATGTCGTCCGTGGCGGCGCTCGTCGGGCTCGTGGACCGGGCCGTCTACTCGGCGGCCAAGGGGGCCATCCTCGCCATGACCCGGGCGTCGGCCATCGACCATATCGGCGAGGGCGTCAGGGTCAACTGCATCGCGCCCGGCACGGTGGACACGCCCTGGGTCGCGCGCATAACGAGCGGCTACGACGACCCTGAAGAGGCGCGGGCCAACATGCAGGCCCGCCAGCCCCACGGTCGATTCGTCGCACCGGAGGAGATCGCCGCGATGGCCGCCTACCTGGCCGCCGACGAGTCGGCCTCCGTCATAGGGGCGTGCATGATCGTGGACGGCGGCGTAACCGCCCGGTGAACGACCCGCACCGGGAACTGGTCGAGAAGGGCTACGACCGCGTGGCCAAGCAATACCTCGCCACAAAAGACCCGCAAGACCCGCTGGCCCTCTCCGCATTGGAAGAGATGGCCCGGGACCTCCCGCCCGGCGCGGCTGTTCTGGACCTCGGCTGCGGAGCGGGCGTCCCGGCGACCCGCTGGCTGGCCGCCAGAGGGTTCACCGTAACCGGAGTGGACTTCTCAGAGAGACAGTTGGGCCTCGCCCGCAAGCTCGTCCCCGACGCTACCTTCGTGAAAGCTGACATGACGGCGCTGGAATTCGAACCCGGAACTTTCGGCGCCGTCGTTGCCTTCCACTCCATCATCCACGTGCCGAGGGAGGAACATTTGGCATTGCTGGAGAAGATCCACCGCTGGCTGGGGCCCGGCGGCCTCTTCCTGGCGACCCTTACCTTGACGGGCTTCGAGGGCGAGGACTACGACTGGGAGGGATGGGGCGCCCCGATGCGCTGGAGCCACTACGACGCGGAGACCAACGTGACGATGCTGCGCCGATCCGGTTTCGACATCCTCCACGCCGAGCCGCGCACCGGCGACGATGAAGAGACCTGGCTCTGGACCCTCGCCCGCAAGGATCTCCCCCGGTGAAGATCCGAGACGCCACCGCGGAGGACCTGCCGGCCATCGTGGGCATCTACAACTCCGCGGTGCCAACCCGCCTCTCCACCGCAGACACGGAGCCTGTCTCCGTCGAGGACCGCGCGGCCTGGTTCCACGCGCACGACCCGTCGCGAAGGCCGCTGTGGGTGATGGAGGACGAAGACGGTATCGTCGGCTGGCTGAGCCTCGGCGACTTCTACGACGGCCGTCCCGCCTACCACGCGACCGCCGAGGTCGGCGTCTACGTCAGCCGGGGGCGCCGGGGCGAAGGCCTCGGCCGGCACCTGGTCGAGGAGGCCATCAGCCGGGCCCCCGGACTCGGCATAAAGACCCTCACGGCCGGCATCTTCGCCCACAACGAGGCCAGCGTCGCGCTCTTCGAGGGCTTCGGCTTCGAGACGTGGGCCCGCTTCCCGAGGGTCGCCGAGCACGACGAGATCGAGAGGGACCTCGTCGTGCTCGGCCTCAGGATAGAGGAATGACCCGAGAGAAAGGAATAGCGCATGAACGGTAAGACGGCCGCAGTACTCGGAGTAGGCCCTGGCCTCGGGGCGGCCGTGGCCCGCCGCTTCGCCCGCGAAGGCTTCGCCGTGGCCCTCATAGCCCGCCGCGCAGAGGGCGTCGCCAACGTGCAAAAGCAGATAGAGGACGCGGGCGGCACGGCGCTCCCCGTCTCCGCCGACGCCACGGACCCGGCCTCCGTCGCCGCGGCGCTCGACGAGGTGCGGAACAACCTCGGGGACCCGGAGGTCTTCGTCTACAACGCCGGCGCCTTCCAGATGGGCGGCATCCTGGACCTCTCCCCCGAGACATTCGACGAGTGCTTCAAGGCCAACTGCGCCGGAGCCTTCTACGCCGCCCAACAGGTCTTGCCGGCGATGGTCGAGGCGGGCCGCGGCACCGTTTTGCTAACCGGCGCGACGGCGGCCCTGCGCGGTTCGGCCCGCTTCTCGGCGCTCGCGGTCGGCAAGTTCGGTTTGCGGGCGCTCGCCCAGAGCATGGCCCGCGAGTTCGGGCCGCAGGGGATACACGTCGCCCACGTCATCATAGACGGCCAGATCGACACGCCCAGGCTCCGAGAGATGTCCCCCGACCGCGAGGACCACACCATGCTCTCCCCCGACGCCATCGCCGAGACCTACTGGCAACTCCACAGGCAGAACCCGACGGCCTGGACGCTAGAAATGGATCTGCGTCCGGCGGTGGAGAGCTTCTAGCGCCTTCCGGCCAGCCGTCCGTACACACAGGAGTACAGTAGAATACCGATATGGCTTCCTCGCAACTACGAGTTTCGCAAATCTCGGCTGAAAATTTGAGCGACGCTTCCGACTTGCCAACGGAGGAACGCTTCGCGGCTCTCAAAGCATCGCTTTCCGCGAGGAAGAATAGCCACCTTGATTCCGCTCTGCCACCCGGCCTTGCACGTCGCGTCGTGGCACAAATGGTAGCGACAGCGCGACCTGTACGTGGCCGGCTGACCGTGAAGAGCGAGCGCGGTTCAATTTTTTTGGATGTAAGTCTGCGTCTGGAGAATACAGCATCGGGTTTTCGCCTTGTCACCGTAGACGCGAAGGAGATCAGTTTCGTCCTCGAAGTCGATGCCAATGAACGTGCGACTTTGAAGTTCGATACAAATTACGTAGGACTGGAGATAAGCAAAGCCCTCCGTTTGGCCCACTTCTGGCACGCCCTGTCCGGTCAAGAGGGGATTCTATGTCTAGATCGTTTGGGACCAGACGAGGAAAAGTTCGAGCTTGCCAGGCTACCCTTGCCCACTGACCCTTCCGTAAAGAGTGCGGAAGAGGACAGGATACGCTTTTTAGAGGTTTTAGATGAAGTTAACAAGGCTACGAACACCGAGTTTATCTATCCTTCGGAGATAGAAGACGAAGACTTGAAGAGCTTAAATCGTGTCCTTAAGGTGACTCGTGGAGGCTGGATCGCTTTACCGATAACCGACTTCACTACGCCGATGAACTCGGAGGGCGTCCAGAATGTTTTGGATCTCGCTATTCAGAGAGGCGAAGTGTTTAATGGTTTAGCCGTGACAGCGACATGGGAACGTCATAAGATCTTCGGTACTTGGGTGGATCTTGGGCCGAGCGTCCGTCACATTTCCAAAGCTCGTCTCGCGACTCCCCCCTCCGAAATGGAAGAATGGTTAGCTTCGAGATCTGACTCGGACAGCTCATTCGATATTCGCTGGGTCCCGGTCAACGAAGCGTGGATCTATGTTGTCTATCATGAATGGCCCAAGCCGTCGCTCCAAGCGATACGTGAAGATATAAGGGAATTTGAGGAAGAGTACGGTAGAGACTCAAACGAGTTCCGTAGAGCTTGGGAGAGCGACGAGGAGTGGACTCGTGAGATCAAGGACGCAGATGTTTGGCTGACCCTGCTCGATGCGGAACATCACCTCAAAAGCGGGGCCTAGCAGCCTTTGCCCGAGCGCTCCTACCGAAACCGTATAGGCGAGATACGAAAAATCCTTTCCTCCAAGCCGTTTCAGGAGAAGTTGCGGAGCAAGAGCCCCGAGATTCGCGGTCAAGTCCCGAAGTTTCTGTAATTTCCTCCAAGCTCAATCCCCTCTCTACCGCTCCATGATCATCACCCCCTGCGCTTCCCGCTCTTCGTGGCGTTGTTCTTCGA
>JACDDK010000081.1 GCA_013817025.1 Rubrobacter sp. | reverse complement strand
GAGTTAAAGATTGGGTTACGGGGGTTTTCCGAGGTTGGAAGAGACTATTCTTTTGGTGGACGATGATGCGGCGTTGCTGGAGGTAACGTCCATCGTGTTGATGTCCGAGGGGTACAGGGTGGTTACGGCGAAGGACGGGCCGGAGGCGCTCAAGGTGTTGGGGTACGAGAAGTTGGATCTCGTCGTGCTCGACATCATGATGCCGCACATGAGCGGTTTCGAGGTCCTCAGGAAAATGCGCGAGCGCAGCGACGTCCCCGTGGTCATGCTGACTGCCAAGAGCCAATCCGTGGACAAAGTAGTCGGCCTTGAGCTAGGCGCCGACGACTACATCACCAAACCCTTCGACACGAAAGAGTTACTCGCCCGGATAAAAGCCATTCTGCGGCGGTTCGGGCGGCAGGATGGCAAGGGGCGAGACGGGACCGTCCGGTTGGGGAAGCTGGAGTTGGACCCTTCCGGCTACACTGTCACGCGCGACGGCAAGCCGCTCGACCTCACGCCGACGGAGTTTCGGATCCTCGCGCTGCTGCTACGGCGACCGGGGCAGGCGTTCACGCGCACCCAGATCTCCGACGCCGTCTCGACGGGGTCGCACTACCTGGAGAGCCGCTACATCGACGTGCACATCTCGCGGCTGCGGGGCAAGATCGAAGACGACCCCTCCAGGCCCGCCATGATACAGACCGTCCCGAGCGTCGGGTATCGCGCCGCCCGGCCGGTCTAAAAAGGGACGCTGAGGGACCGCCCGTGAAAGGGCATAATGTATAAAGTGCGCGGCAAGGAAGGGCGGGATCTCCTACCGGCACTCTCTTTCCGGGCGAGGGTCTTCCTTGCTCTGGTCGGCATCTCGTCCGTAACCAGCCTCGTGATCGGCCTGACCCTCTACTACTTCGCGCAAGACCGGCTGGTCGACAGCGAGACGGATCTGCTCGTGCAACGCTCCCGCACGGCCAACGCGGGCGCCACGGACTTTCTGGAAAGCCTGCGTAACCCCGAGGACCGCACGCTTCCCGCTCCCGACACCTACGCCGAGGAGTTGGTCCGCTCAGTCTCCGAGCCGACCGGCCTCACGGTGCTCTACGTCGGCACCGACGGCAAGCCGCTCGCCGCCCGCGACGACACCGGCGACTCCGCGTCTCCCCGAAAGACCTACGATCAGCTCGGCCTCGACAAAGAGAACGTCCGGGAGACACTCGGTGGCGAAGACCTGCAAGGGCGGCTGGTCCCCGGCGGTGAGCCGCGCTACGTGGCGCTGTGGCCGCTCGCCGGCTCGGACGGGGCCATGCGAGGCGTTATGGCCTACAGCGCGCCGCAGGAGGGCCTCGAACAGGCCCTCGCCTACCTACGCTACGGCATACTCGGGGCGATACTGGCGAGCATTTTGCTCGCGGGGCTCGCGAGCCTCGTTCTGACCCGCCAGATCACGCGCCCCCTCTCCGAGACCCGCGACGCCGCCATCCGGGTGGCCTCCGGCGACTACGCCCCCGTGCGCGTCGAACGCAACGACGAGTTGGGCGAGGTCGCTCGCGCCTTCAACTACATGGCCGAGGAAGTCGAACACTATGTAGAGGAGATCCAGGAGCAGAAATCCCGTCTCGAAGCCGTCCTCGAAGCCTCGCCCGAAGCCGTCGTCGCCACCGACATCGCTGAACGCATAACGATGGCGAACCCCGCCGCCGCTCGAATGCTCGGCATCCGCGCCACTGACCACGGACGCGCCCTCGGTCAGATCGGAGCGCCGGAGGAGATCCTCGAATGCCTGCGCGAAGCCGCAAAGACCGGCGTCGCCGTCCGCGAAGTCGAAGTCGCCGACCGTACCCTCTGGGCCTACGCCGCCCAAATGCGCCGCGAAAATGAACCGGACAACTCTCCACTCAAAGGTTTGGCTGTGGAGAGCCCCGGAACGATACTCGCGGTGCGGGACATAACCGAGCATCGGTCGTTGGAGAAAGCCCGCACGGACTTCGTCTCGGACGTTTCGCACGAGTTGCGGACGCCGCTCACGACGATACAAAGCGCCATGGATCTCATAGGGCGGGCGCGGGATCGTCTGGACCCTCTGGAGCACCGCGCCTTGCAGCTTGCGGAAGGCGAGTTGCTGCGGATTCGGGGGATGGTCGAGGAGTTGTTGACGCTGGCGCAGATGGACGCCTGGCAATACTCGCTGGAGGTGGGGCCGGCGGACCTCGGGGAGGTCGTCCGCAGTTCCATCGAGGCCATCAACGCCAAAGCCGAAAGGTTCGGCATCGAGATACACTTCGAGAGCGCATTAGGGTATCCGTGCGTCTGCGACTCGCGCAAGATGTATCAGGTATTTCTAAACTTGCTGGATAACGCCATCAAGTATTCCGACCCCGGCGCGAGCGTTCACGTCTCAATCGCCGAGGACGCGGACAACATGCGGGTTGCCGTTCGGGATACGGGTTTCGGCATCCCGGAGCAGGATTTACCGCAGCTCTTTGACCGTTTCTACAGAGTACACAAGGACCGCTCGCGGGCGACGGGCGGCAGCGGTCTCGGGCTCAACATCAGCAAGCACATAGTGGAGATGCACGGCGGCGACATCTCTGTGCGGAGTGAACCCGGCGTCGGGTCAACGTTCGAGGTCCGCGTCCCGAAATCCCCCCTCCCCCGCTCAGTCAACCATGCGATCTAGGTCGAGAACCTCGATCATCCTGGTCGTCGCTTGCGTCATCGGCCTAGCCGGTTGCGGCCACACCGATGAAGTTCTGATCGATCCGGCCCCGGTGGAGCGCGACCGGACGGACTTGGGTCTCGGGCCGGGTGTCCGGGCGATGACCGCCGGGCCGGGCGACAAGGGCTCGCCCAGCTACGGTCCCGACGACGAGCGCCTCGCATTCGTGATGGACGGCTACGTCGTCGAGAAAGACCTCTCCGCCGGCACTCTGGAGCGGCGGACCACCAAAGACTTCGGAGCCGGGGCGGTGGACTGGGGCCACTACGGAGAGAAGCTAACGGTTACGGTGCCGGAAGGCGAGGAGGAGACGTTCGCGCTATATCGGACACAAAGCGACGGCTCGGGGGATATGGGCGTCACTTTGATCTCCGAGGGCGTACTCGCGGCGGCTCGCGTTCCGGGTGGCTCGGATCTCCTGGCGGCTTTCGCGGGCGAGACGCAAAGTACCCTGGCGCGGCTAAAAGAGGACGGTGAGGTATCCCGGCTCTATACCAGGAAGCTGGACGGTAGCGCGACCGGCGTCTCCCTCTCGCCGAATGGTCACCAGGCGCTAATCTCGACGCGCGAAGATGGTTTCTTCTCCCTCTACGTCGTCGATCTGCTCGAAGACTCCGTGCGGCAAGTCGCCCGAACCGAAGAGGGCAAGGAGGTTCTCGGCGCACCACAGTGGACTCGCGAAGGACTCTACTACGTCGCCGGGGAGAACGCGGCGTCGGAGGAGACGCCCGTCTACGAACTGTACCGTCTGCCAGCGGACGCCGGAGCCAACACGCGAGCGGAGATCGTCTCCGACATCGGCGAGGACTTCATCCCATCCAACATCCGGGTTTCTCCGGAAGGGAATCGCCTGGCGGTGCTGGGACGCCGCAGTCTCAACTCGCCGGCAAATCTCTACGTGTTGGACCTCGAGAGCGGAGACCTTCAGACCGCCACGTCCAACGAGAACATGGAGATAAAAACCGGCCCTGGAGACCTGACGTGGTCCACCGGCGGTCAGAGCGTCGTCCTCGTCGCCCGCGCGATGTCTGCGGAGATCGAGGTTCAAGCGACGCCCGCCGACAAGATCACGGCGGACTTCTACAACGTCTACGAGGTCCCGGTCGAGGATTTGGGAGATTAGGGGTGAGGGACGCGATCTCCTGGTTTGCCGCCGCCGCAGTGGCCTTCTTCGTCACCGCCGGGGCTTTCCTGCTCCTGGCGAACCTCGGGGGCAGCCGCGAGGAACAGCCTCTCTCCAGACCCCGCCCGACCGAAAGCGGACCACTGTTGAGGATGGAACTGCGCGAAGACCAGTTGGAAAATCTGGAGCACGCTCCGGATCAGCGCCTCGAAGTAGACTTGAGTAACACAGGCGCGGAGCCTATTTCCAGTGTGAACGCGACCGTAAAAGTAGCCTCTGAAAATACCGCAGTCCCGGAGACCCGCTTCTACCGGGCAGTCGTAGACAAGCTCAAGGCCGACGAGACGAAGACCGTCGGCTTCGAGGTGGACCTCTCATCCTTCGAGTACCCCACCGACGCGGGCCTAGATCCCGCCGCCGGACCGCCGCGCACTATCCTGGAAGTCCGGGCGACCACCCCCCGAGGCGCGTCCGCCATCAAAACCGCCGTTTTGCCGCCCTGATCCCGCGCTTTTTCCGGCGCGGCCTTCGGTAGCGCCGTCGAGAATGCTCCCGGTGAGGGCGAGGGCGCTTTCTTCAGCCCCGGCAGCCGGACCCGGTCGAAGATCCCACGCGCCAACTCCCCGACTTCCACGGTGCTGCCGAGGTCCGCGTGCGCGAGCGTGTAAGGACGCCCCCGATACCAGCCGTGCCGCGACGCCTTCCAGCCGCTTTCCAGAAGAGCCGCCGTCGAAGCATGATACGACGAGCCGAGATCGCTTGCGACCGCCTCCGCACGCGCCACCCCGCGCAGCCGCAAGTCCCGCAGCATCCGAACCAGCAAATGGCGCCGGGTGCGGGCATCACCCCCGACGTAGGCCAGCACCACGCCGTCCTCGCTCAACGGCCCCACCGGGTAGCGTCCTGCGTGCGGCAGATACTCCGGCGGCGCGTACACCAGAAAACCCAAAACATCCTCGCCCCGGCGCATTACGAAACCCGCCGGTCCCCAAGCGTCGTTCAACGCCTCGAACCATTCTTCCGCCGCGCGCTCGCCTTCGGTCCAGTGCGAGATCACAGCTCCCAAACCCGGCACCTCACGCGCGTTCGTGGCCGAGATCTCCCCGACCAGCGGCACGAACCTGACCACCTTCACAGCGTCTCATCCTCTCCACCGGACGGTTTGCCCCGCTGCTCTTCAAGCCGCGCCCGAGTCTCCCGGACCTTCCGGCGCAACTCCTCGGACCGCGTCGAGGACACCTCGTCAAGCACCGGGCTCTCCTCTAAGATCGGGTCTTTGTCAGTCGGGTCGACGATCAACTCCGGCGCGGGCTCCGCCGGAACATCCCTCGAAACGTCCCTCAACGGCGGCCACGCTCCGCGGGATGCCGGGCGTTCTCCTACCGTGGCGCTTGCGGTGTCTTCAGGATCCACGTCGTCCGCGGGTGCGCGTCGGAAGTCTTGGTCGCGTGCGCGGGAGATGCGTTCCCGCATACGTTCGCCCACGTCAAAGTAGCGTTCGCGACCGCGTTCGCGGGCCTCGCCGGTGCGGTTGGAGA
>JACDDK010000080.1 GCA_013817025.1 Rubrobacter sp. | reverse complement strand
CGAACGTCTCGGCCGTCCGCTTCGCACGCAACTTCTCCACGCCGCGAGCCTTACGCTCCTCGTCGTCACCCAGCAACAGGTACACACCCATAGCGGTCATTCTACCGCTACGCGAATGAGACGAGGGTGAGCCATGCGGCGGTCCAGATCAGCAGGAAGGCGGCCCAGAGCGGCCAGCGTTCCTTCGGGAACCAGACTTCGGCGAGGGCGGCGGGGAGACAACCGGCGTAGAACAGCCAGATCAGGAGCGGCGTCGCGCCGGGTGTCTTGGCGGCGGCGAAGGGCATAGCGGACGCTCCACGCGCGACCCATTCGAGGATCGTGACCAGAAAACCGTTCACGGCGTTGAGCGGGTAAGCCAACGCGGGCGCGACGTTGCCGAAGATCGAAGCGAGCAGGCCAAGGGTGAGTATGGGACCGGAGAGCGGAACGGCGATCAAGTTGGTCAGAACGCCGATGATGGAGACTTCGTCGAAGCTCGCGGCGATGATGGGAGCGGTGGCGATCTGCGCCGCCAGGGAGACCGACAACAGGTTGGACAACGTCTCCGGCGGTGTACGGAAGGGACGGAGCACGGTGGCTTTGACGAGCGATTGCAGCGGTTTGCGGAGCAGCAGGATGCCGAAGACGGCGGCGACGGAGAGTTGGAAGCCGGTGCTGTAGACGAGTTGCGGGTTGTAGGCGAGGACGGCGGCGAGCATCGTGGTCATGAAGTGCAGGGGCGAGAGCTGGCGTCCGAGGAGCGCGGCGGCGAGCACGAACGTCGCTACTACGCCGGCTCTAATAGCCGAGGGCGGCGCTCCGGCGACGAGGATGTAGGCCCAGATCAGGCCGAGCGTCACCGGAACCCGGACTACCATCGGCACCGCGAACGCCCGTAGCACGAAGTAGATCATAGCCGCGAGAATAGCCACATGCTGCCCCGAGATCGCCAGGACGTGAGTAATTCCACTGCGTCTAAACGCCTCGTCCAACTCCTCCGGTATCAGCGAGCGATCCCCGAGCACCATGCCCCGCACAACAGCCGCCTCCTGCGGACGAAGACCGTAGCCTAGAGCCGTGTCCGTGCGCCGATGAACTTTGCCGACGAGCCCTGGCTCCTCGCTCACGGGCCGCACGCTTATCGCGTCCACAACGGCGGAGATTCTCTTCGTGGCGAGGTAGCGAGCGTAATCGAAGCCGTCCTCGGCGGGCGCGGGTGGCGTTATCTCGCCATCCACCCGAATTCGGTCCCCCACCCCGATCCCGGCGAGATCCACCGCGAAAATCTCCACCCCACCGCCGCGCAATACCTCCTGTTCCTCGAACCACAGGCGCTCGACCCTCAAGTCGGCCCGGTATCCGAAGCCGGTCTGCACGGGCGGAGAGACGACCTTGCCCTCGATGGTAATTTCGCCCGGTTCGAGCGCCGCGAGTTCTGCGAGAGGGTCCGGCGCGGCGGCGTGCAGGTACGCTATCCCAGCGCCGCCAACGACAAAAAGCGGCACGAGCACAGCCATTACGCGCCAGTTCTCCGGGACCAGATCTTTCCAGAGCAGAGCGCCCGCGGCGAGGATAAAACCCGAGACAATTAACGCTACGGCGAGTGGCGGAACGATGGTGGCGAGCGCGATAGCTACGGCAAGGGTGATGGCCCACGGGTCCAGGCGGGCGGGTGGACGCAGATCAAGCTTCAGTGAGCTGGCGGCGCGGGTTTCAGACCGTTGCAAAAGGTTTTATCTCTTCGAGCGTTGAGGGGCCGATCCCCGGCACGTCCTCCAATTCTTCGAGCGTGCCAAATGGTCCGTTGGCCTGCCGATACTCAATAATAGCCTCGGCGGTGGACGGCCCGACCTGCGGCAGCTCGTCGAGGCGTTCGGCGTCGGCGGTGTTTATGTCGATGAGGAGCGGCTGCTCGGCGGCGGCCTCTACAGCTTCCAAAGACGCGCTGTACACGACCTTCGGGGCGCTTTCGGAGAAGCGGGCCTGGTACAGAGCGCCGCCGGTGAGTGCCACGACGATGGCGGCGCAGACAAAGATACGGTACCGGTGATGCATGAAGAAGTCCGCGAGCGAGCCTCGGGGGTCGTAGTCGCGTTTGCGGGTGCTGGTTTGGAAGTCCTGCTGGGCCACTTCGCCCCCTGGGGCTTTGCGAATGAGTGGAGCCGGACGGGTTCGAACCGACGACCTCCGCGCTGCCAGCGCGGCGCTCTCCCAGCTGAGCTACGGCCCCTCAAAAGCCCTCAGAGTATAGTTAGGTACTCCGCAGGTGTCAACGCGCCGCGGCTTTGTTTACGTTTCTATTTTCTCCTGGGGGGCGCTGCGCCAGAGGGATTCGAGGCGGTAGTAATCGCGAGCCTCGTCGGTGAAGACGTGGACCACCACGTCGAGGAAGTCTATGCTGATCCAACTGCTAGCCTCGTCGATGCGCCGGGTGCGCGGACGATACCCTTCGGCTACCATGCGCTCTATGACCTCTTCGGCGATGCGCCGGGTCTGGCGGTCGGTCTCGGCGCTGGCGACCACGAAGTAGTCCGTGTAGGAGACTAGCTCCTTGAGGTCTATGATGGTCACGTCCCTACCGAACATCTCGCTCGCCGCACGGGCCGCCGTCACGGCCATGCCGTAGGTCAGAACCTCGCCCTCGTCCATCGTGTCCTTGCGAACCGCCGACTCGTCCCCTCTCACAGCGTCTCCTCTTTCAAACTCCGCTCGTCCTTTCTCTTGCTCTCGCCAACGTACAATCCTCGCTCCTCGATGATTCCGTAAACCTCCTCCGGCACCAGGTACCGGACACTCTTTCCCTGCAACAACCTGCGCCGAATGCTCGTCGCGGAGATGTCCACCCGCGAGCACTCGACCGGGAAGATTCTGTCGAAGTTCTGCAAACTATCCTCCAGATGCTGGAGCTTTGCGAGATCGAACCCCGGCCGCGTCGCCGCCACCATCACGATCTCCTCCAGCAGCAGATCCGGATCCCTCCACGTCAAAAGATTCGATACCTCATCCGCCCCCGTGATAAAGAACCACTCGTCCTCGGGCGAGCGCCGCTTGAGGAGCGGCACGGTTTCGACGGTGTGCATAGCCCGCCCGGCGTCCACCTCTATCCTATCGACCGAGAACCGTTCGTTGCTCTTTACCGCCACCTCGACCATCGCAAGCCTATCCAGAGCACTCGCCCGGACGCTGGACGCTTCCTTGTGTGGCGGGATGCCGCCTGGGACGAACACGACGTGGTCCAGTCTCAACTCCACCATCACCTGCTCGGCGATAATGAGATGCCCCACGTGGATGGGATCGAAGGTCCCCCCGAAGATGCCGATTCGAGCACTCACCGGAAATCGAACGCGCTTTCGCCTATCCGCACTTCATCCCCCGTCTCGGCTCCCGCCCGCCGCAGCGCCGCCACGATGCCCTTCTTCTCCAGATGCCGCTGGAAGTTCTCCACGGCCTCCGGGCTGTCCCAATCCGTCTTCATCGCCGTCCGCTCTATCTCCTCGCCCCGCACCACGTACCCGCCGTTCTCCGCCTCGACCAGCATCCCCCGCCACGCGGGCCGAAACGTCCGATGCGTCCTCTCCGAAGCATCCGCCACAACGGCCTCGCGCTGGTCCATCCCCCGCAGCCGCTCTTCGAGAAGGTCCCGGAATGCCTCCACACCCTCACCGGTAGCCGCCGAGACCTGCACGGCCTCCGGGAAAGTGTCGCGGAGGTAGTCCCGCAACTCGTCGTCCAGAAGATCGATCTTATTGACCGCCACCACGCTGGGCTTGTCTGACAGCCGTGCCGCGTGAAGCTCGGCCCGCAAAGTACCCTCCGCACCCTCCGGGTCCTCGCTCGCGTCTAAAATCAGCGCCAGAAGCCGCGCCCGAGCCACGTGCCGCAAGAACTGGTTCCCGAGCCCTCTCCCCTCGCTCGCCCCGGAAATAAGCCCCGGTATGTCCGCGACCACGAACGGAGATCGATAACCCTTCTCGTCCACAACCCCGAGTTGAGGCGTGAGCGTGGTGAACGGGTAGTCGCCGACCCTCGGTCTCGCGGCGCTCAGACGTGCAAGCAACGAGGATTTACCGGCGTTCGGCAACCCGACGAGGCCCACATCCGAGAGGACGCGAAGCTCCAGCCGGATCTCGCGTTCCTCGCCCGGCAGTCCCTTCTCGCGGAAGCCCGGCGTCTGGCGGGTGGCCGTGGCGAAGGAGCCGTTGCCCTTGCCACCCTCGCCGCCCCGCGCCACGACGAACTCCTCACCCGCTTCGGCGAGGTCGGCGAGCAAACCCTCCCCGTCGTGTACGAGGGTGCCCACGGGGATTTCGAGGGTTACGTCGGAGCCGCGTTCGCCGGAGCGGTTGTTGCCCGAGCCGTGACGGCCTCGATCGGCCTTTACGAGCTTGCGGAAAGCGTAGGGCTCCAAAGTGGAGAGGTCTTCGGTAGCGCGAAGGATCACGGAGCCGCCGTCACCACCCCGACCCCCGTCGGGACCGCCACGCGGCTTGTACTTCTCGCGGTTGAACGAGACACTGCCGTCCCCGCCGCGACCCGCGCGGACGACGAACCGGGCTTCATCGATAAACTGCAACGGGGCTAAAAACCCCCCAAAGCGGGGATCAGGCCGTAGCCTCCTGTAGGACCGGCGCCTCGACGACGCTCACGATCTTGCGCTTCTTGCTGCGCCCGAAGTCCACCTGCCCGGTGACCTTCGCAAACAGCGTGTCGTCCGAACCCTTGCCGACGTTCTTGCCGGGATGCACCTTCGAGCCGTTCTGGCGAATGATGATGCTGCCCGCGGAGACCATCTGGCCGCCATAAGCCTTCACGCCGAGCCGCTGGCCCGCCGAGTCCCTGCCGTTGCGGGAAGAGCCGCCACCTTTTTTAGACGCCATACCTTAAACCTCCGTGAACTTGATCCGGGTCAGCTCCTGCCGATGCCCGGTCTTCTTACGATACGTCTTCTTCGGCTTGTACTTGTAGATGTGGATCTTCTTGCCGCGCAAGTGCTCCACGATCTCTGCCTTCGCCGTCTTCTCCCCGATCTCGAATCCGTCCTCGTCGATCGAGAAACCGACCGGAAGATCGACGGAGTCGCCGACCTCACCCCGGATGCGATCCACCACGATCTCCTGATCCTTTTTCACCCTGTACTGCTTACCGCCGCTCTTCACAACCGCGAACATGACTACCGCTCCTAAATTCTCGAAAATGATGCCGATACACAAAACATCCGCTACAGCGTCCTAGTATAACCGCCGATCCCACTATCGGCTACCGAAAGCCCGCTCTCACGGGAACTGATGCCGCGCCGCCTCGCTCCGGGCGCGCATCGCCACACTCTGCAATAGGCCCAAAGAGATCACGCTGACCACCAAACTACTTCGCCCATAGC
>JACDDK010000079.1 GCA_013817025.1 Rubrobacter sp. | reverse complement strand
AGCCGGGCGTGGTGTTTATCGACAAAATCGACGGCGACAACCCGACGCCGCAGTTCCCGATTGAATCGACGAACCCGTGCTCGGAGGCGCACCTGCCCCCGTACGATTCGTGCAACCTCGGCTCCATAAACCTGGAGCGCTTCTTTATAGAGGGTGAGCGTCCGGGCGAGGGTTCGGTGGATTGGGACGAGCTACGCGAGACGATCCACACGGCGATACGCTTTCTCGACAACGTGATCGAGGTAAACCGCTATCCGCTGCCCCAGATCGACGAGATGAGCCGGGGCAACCGCCGCATCGGCCTCGGCGTGATGGGCTTCGCGGACCTGCTCATAAAGCTCGGCATCACCTACGACTCGGACGAGGGCCTGGCCTTCGCTGAGAAGATGATGAAGTTCGTGGACGACGAGGCGTGGGAGGAGAGCCGAGTGCTCGCTGAGGAGCGCGGCGTGATGCCCCACTTCGAAGGCTCCCGTCACGAGAAACGCGGCGACCGCGTCCGTAACGCGACCGTCACCACCATCGCCCCGACCGGGACCATCTCCATGATCGCCGGTTGCTCCGGCGGCATCGAGCCGTTGTTCGCCGTCGCCTTCATGCGCCGTCAGGCCGACATGGAGATGCCGGACGTGAACCCCGAGTTCGTGAGGCTCGCCAAGGACCGCGGTTTCTACACCGAAGAGTTGATGAAGAAGGTCGCCGAGCACGGCAGCGTGCGCGACATCCCCGAGGTCCCCGAGGACGTGCGTGGCGCTTGGGTAACCTCGCACGACATAAGCGCCGAGTGGCACGTCAAGATGCAGGCCGCGTTCCAGAAGTACACCTCGATGGGTATCTCCAAGACCATCAACATGGCGAACGACGCCACCATTAAGGATGTCAAGGACGCCTACATGCAGGCCTTCGCCACCGGCTGCAAGGGCATCGCCGTCTACCGTGACGGATCCCGCGACGCCCAGGTCCTCTCGACCGGCAAGACCGGCGCCTCGACGCCAGCCGCCGAACCTGTCAAGCACGTCTCTTTGGCCGAGGCGCGCAACGGTCGTCCGCGCACTTTGTCCGGCGTGACCAAGAAGATTCAGACCGGCCACGGCCCGCTGTACGTCAGCATGAACGACGACGAGTTCGGGCCTCGGGAGTGCTTCGTTATCCTGGGCAAGCCCGGCGGTGCGGCGGCGGCCTTCTCGGACGCTCTGGGGCGTATGATCTCTCTAGCCATGACCCACGGTGCCGCGCCCGCCGAGGTCATCAACCAACTCCGCGGCATCCAGGACGGTCACCCCGCCGGTTTCGGCGCGAACGCCATCCTCTCCGTCCCCGACGGCGTAGCCAAAGCGATGGGCGAACATTACCTGGTCGAAGAGCGTGCCGACACCCGAGAGCTTCCCATTATCGGGGCTTGCCCGGACTGCTCCGGCTCCCTGACCAAGCAGGAAGGCTGCGTGGTCTGCCACTCCTGCGGCTACTCCAAGTGTAGCTAACCGTAATACATAGCTTTAGCGTTGGGCGGGCCTTCGAGTCCGCCTTTTTTACGTCTGTTACACAAAATACCCGCAAAACCAAAGAATCTTAGAGTGGATGCACAGGGTGCATGATCCTCGAAACAGCAGCAGAGAAGACTAAACTTTTAGTTTAGTCTGTGGATGCGTGAACGAAGAAGCTGGCCGCTGAGAGCCGATGGCTGAAAGCTACGACGTGCGGTAAACTTCTGCGCGGAGAGGTGGCAGAGCGGTTGAATGCGGCGGTCTCGAAAACCGTTATGTCGGTAAACCCGGCATCGGGGGTTCGAATCCCCCCCTCTCCGCTCTTTTGTGTTTCGGGTCTCGAGTTTGAGGCTTCGGATGTTCTCGTGGGGCTTCTCGTTTTGGCTGAATGCTCGGTCGGTTCGGGCGTATGATTGCGGGCATGGTTCGGGACGGTTCGGCTTGAGTAAAGTTCGTGGGTGGGTGACCGGAGAGCTTGGGTTGGGCTTTCTCGCTTTTGGGGTCTTTGTGGTGGCGGTGGTGTTGCACGTTCGGTTCTGGCCGGAGACGCTGGTGAGGATCTCGACGGACTCCATGACGATCCACGCGGACTTCGACACCTTCTGGCGCTCGACGGCGGCCTTGTGGACGGGTAGCGACGCCTACGACACCGGCGCGAGCCTCGTGAACCTCAACCCGCCGTTCTGGACGGTGCTCCTGGCGCCTTTCGGATTAATGGAGGCTTTTCCGGCTTACAGGTTGTTCTCGATGCTCATGTTCGCGCTGGCGGCTGGGTGTTTGATCTGGACGGCGCGGGAGGTGAAGCTGCGGGCTGGATGGACGGTAGTGGCGGTGGCGCTGCTTCTCATATCCTCGCCGCTTCTCGCAACGTCGGCGCTTGGTCAACTCTATCCGATCCTGACTCTAGGGCTCGTGGCGTGTTGGACCTTCGAGCAGCGGGGGAAACCTGTGCTTGCGGGGGTGGCGCTCGGGCTGACGGTGGCTATAAAGCCGTCGCTGTTGCCGGTGCTGTTGTGGCCCGTCGCGCGGCTGCGGTGGGGGATGCTCGGCGCGGCGATGGCGTCCGGGGCGGCGGCGACGATCCTAGGGGTGGTCGTGCTGGGCCTCGGAGCGACCTTCGATTGGGTGGACATCGTGCTGCGCGAATCGTTGAGCACGTACTGGGACAACGCTTCGCTTCCCGCCGCCGCCGCACGGTTGTTCACCGAAAACCGATACGCCGCGCCGTTGGCGGACGCGCCGTGGATGGTGTCGCTGGCGTACTCGTTGGGGATACTGGCGGTCTTCGTGACGGCGGCGAAGGTCCGGGACGACGGCGACGCGGGCCTCTGGGCGCTCGTTGCGGCGGCGCTTCTGGCCTCGCCCATCGCGTGGCACAATTACCTCGTGCTGCTGGGGCCGGGTATTCTGGTGTTGACGGCTCGGGGGCGCTGGGGGGTGGGTCTTGTGCTGATCGCCTTGCAGACCATCCCCCCGCAATGGCCGCTGCTGTGGGCGGGTAAGGGAACCACCCTCGCAAGCCTCGGCCTGACCTTCTATTTGCTCGTACTCGCGCTTCACTGGCTCACGTTCCTCTTCGCCGGCGAAAAGCGCGCCTCTCCCGCGACGGGAGCGGTCGTCGAGGAACAGGCGCTTTAGTGTGAAAAGCTTCAAGCTCGAACCATTCGAGAACGAGCCTGACGGACGGCCTTTTCCCGGTTTTGAGACCTTGAGCGCGTTCGACTAGACGCAAACCCCCGAGTACAACACCAAACGGCCCCTGCTGTTAAGCGCCTGTACGGGTAGGGCATAATATCTCCTAGCGAGGTTTCCTCAAGGAGAGGTGAGAGATGGGACAGACGATCAGCCAGCGCATAGTCGACGCGCTGCCGTTCCTGGACGACATGGCCGACAGGGTCCAACCGAAGGTCCAACAAGCCGTACAGGCCGGCGGCACGTCGCTCCGCAACGCCCTCGACGGAACCCCGATGGAACTCCCGCTCCACCCGGCCCTGACGGACGTGCCTCTGGGCTCGTGGAGCGCCGCGCTGATCTTCGACGGGCTGGACGTGGCGACCGGCTCGAAGGCCATGCGGAACGCCGCCGACGCCACGCTCGCCGTGGGCATAGCGGGCGGCGTGGCCGCGGCGGTGACGGGTTTCTCGGACTGGCGCTATCTCTCCGGGGGCTCACGCCGCATGGGCATGGCCCACGCCCTGCTAAACAGCGCGGGCCTCGGTCTGGCCGTGGCTTCCCTGGCCCTTCGAGCCACGGGCCATCGCAACGCCGGACGCCTGGCCTTCCTCGCCGGGTTCTCCCTCACCGGCAGCTCCGCGCACCTCGGCGGCGAGCTCTCCTACAACCACGGCCTGCGCGTCAACCGCAACGCCTTCGAGCCGCGAGGCCCGGAGAGCTTCGTGACCGTCATGGGGGAAGGCGAGCTGCCAGAGACCGGAACGCGCCAGGTCTCCGCAGGCGGTGTGGACGTGTTGCTGGCACGGGCCACGAGCGGCGAAGTATGCGCCATAGCTGCGACCTGTAACCACCTCGGCGGCCCACTCTCGGAAGGCGTCCGCGAAGGCGACACGGTAGTCTGTCCCTGGCACAACTCCCGCTTCGACCTGCACACCGGCCAACCTATCGACGGCCCCGCAATATTCCCCCAGTCTCGCTACGAAACCCGCGTGCGAGACGGCAACATCGAAGTGCGCGCCGCGAAAGAGAACATTCAGGAGAAAGTCCGTTAGGCATCAAGGCGTCTGGCCTCGGGTTACTGATGTTAGCCAAAACCGACCGCTTTCGAGGTTTTAGCTGGGCGGCGAACAAGGGTGCGTGCTTGAACTTACTGAAACCTGTAGCCGCAAAGAGCCTGTAGCCTCTTAACCCTTCTCCAGGCTCTCCAGAGCTTCGGCGGCGGCGCGGCGGAGGGCGCGGCTGGAGTCTACGCGGAAGACGGTCTGGAGGTCTCCTCGGGCGCGGGCTTTCTCGCCGGTGGCGGCCAGGGCAGAGGCGCGATTGTAGTAGGCGATACCGAGTTTGGGATCTAGTTTTATTGCCTGTTCGGCGGGTTCGAGGACGGTGTGGGGGTCTTCTCCGGCGGCGTCGAGGCTGGCGGCGAGCGCCGAGTGATAGCGGGGGAGGGGGCGCTGGGCGATGAGGTTTTCGTAGGTTTTGGTGGCTTTGTCGTATTGTCCCTTGCGGAAGGCACCGCCGGCCTTGCGTTCCTCGGGGGCCACGCCTCGGGCTGTCAGGATGGTCAGGACGGCGGCACCGGTCAGGTACACCATCAGGACGAGCGAGGCGTTGTAGATGTTTGTTTGGTCCATGACGAACGGGAGCCCGCCGACGAGGACGGCGGTCGAGAATATTGGCGTGAGCCGCCACAGAAAATCCCGGTAGGCGCGGGCGCGAAGCAGGTCCCGGTTCTGGCGGCCAATAAAGAACCCGAAGACGGCGAGTATCACCAGAGCGCCGAGGACCGGGTATACCGAGTTCACGTCATCTCCGCCAACATCTTACGGATAGCCGTCCGAAAACGCCTCGGAAGGTCTGTTTCGAGGGCTTTCTGAAGGTCCTTTTTGACGCGGGTCTTCTTGCCTTGTTGGCCCAGTACGAGGGCTCGGTTGTAGTAGGCGAGGCCGTACTCGGGGTCGGTCTCGATGGCGCGGTCGAGGGCGGTTATGGACTCGTTTGGGCGGTCGGCCGCGCCGAGGGCCGCGCCGTGGAAGGCGTGGTGGCGGGCGAGGGGCTTCTCGGCGACCAACGTTCCGTAGAGATCGGCGGCGACGGGGTAGTTACCGGCTCGGAAGGCGGCGTTGGCCCGGCGTTCGGCGGCGGGTATGGAGAGGCGGCTGGAGGCTATGATCAGGACCCCAAAGACCAGCATCCACACCAGGATCACAT